>JAYVXK010000896.1:0-4181 GCA_043785265.1 Myxococcales bacterium
GCGAATGTGACTGCCGTCGACGTCTGCGTCAGTCATCAGCACGACGTGGTGGTAGCGAAGCTTCTCGATGTCGAAGGTGCCGCCTTGCTCCGGACTGCCGATGCCGCAACCGAGGGCGGTGATGAGCGTGCCGATCTCTTGCGACGCGAGCATCTTGTCGACGCGCGCGCGCTCCACATTCAAGATCTTCCCGCGGAGGGGCAAAATAGCTTGAAACTTGCGGTCGCGACCTTGCTTGGCGGAGCCGCCGGCGCTGTCTCCCTCGACCAAGTACAGCTCGGTGATCGTCGCGTCGCGTGACTGACAATCGGCGAGCTTGCCGCTGAGGCTCGTGTAGTCCATCGCGCCTTTGCGCACGACCTCACGCGCCTTGCGTGCGGCCTCACGCGCCTTGGCCGCCATGATGGACTTCTCCATGATCTTGCGCGCCGTCTGCGGGTTCTCCTCGAAGAAGCGGCCGAGCTTCTCGTTGATGATGGTCTCGACGATGCCTTTGACTTCGCTTGAAACGAGCTTGCTCTTGGTCTGCGAATCGAACGACGGATCAGGATGCTTGATGCTGATGACGGAGGTCAGGCCTTCGCGCACGTCCTCCCCACTCACGCCGCCTTTCACTTCTTTGAAGAGATTTTGGCTGGTTCCGTAGCTGTTGAACACGCGCGTGAGTGCGGTGCGGAAGCCGGTGAGGTGCGTGCCACCGTCTCGGTTGTGGACATTGTTCGTGTAACAAAAGATTTGCTCGGTGTACTGGTTGTTCCACTGAAGCGAAACCTCGACGATGATCGGATGCCCACCCGCTTCGGGCACTTGCTCGGCCAGGATGTAGACGACCTTCTCGTGGATTGGCTCCTTGGTCTTGTTGAGCAGCTCGACGAACTCGCGGATGCCACCTTTGTATTCGAACAGCTCCGTGCGCCCAGCACCGCGCTCGTCGGTAAGTGAGATGACGAAGCCTGCGTTCAAGAAGGAGAGCTCCCGCAGACGACTCGCGAGCATGTCGTATTGAAACTCGGTCGTCGTGAAGATGTCGTGATCGGGCCGGAATGTGACTTTTGTGCCTGTTTTGTCGGTGTCACCGATCACCGAGAGCGGAGTCGCGGGCGCGCCTTTGCGATACTCCTGGAAGTAGAGGTGCCCCTCGCGCTTGATCTCGATCTTGAGCCACTCGCTGACGGCATTGACCGCCGACACGCCGACGCCGTGCAAGCCGGCACTGACTTTGTAGCTCGAGTGATCGAACTTGCCTCCAGCGTGGAGGATCGTCATCACGACTTCTGCTGCGCTGATGTCCTTGCCGAGCTTCTTGCTCATGTCGATGTGTTTGCCCGTCGGGATGCCGCGACCGTTGTCTTCGACCGTGACGGAGCCGTCGAAGTGAATGGTCACGTCCATGCGCGAACAGAACCCACCGAGGTGCTCGTCCACTGCGTTGTCGACGACCTCCCAGACGAGATGGTGCAGACCCGAGCCGTCGTGAACATCGCCGATGTACATGCCAGGACGCTTGCGCACGGCCTCCAGTCCTTCGAGGACGGTGATGTTGTCGCTGCCGTATTCGGAAGGCGGAACAGATTGCGGGCGGTCTTCGGTGACGTCAGTCATGCATGCTCGATCGGCCAAGATCCACGTTTGATTGCGACGTTTGATCCCAGCCTGGGTGTGGCGTTTGTTTTGACTCAGTCTCGAAAGCAGCAGCTCCCAAGACTTTGGGCGCAGTCGAGTATAGCCAGAAAGGCTCCGCTTCGCAACCGAAACTACGCAATAAATGCTAGCACTTTCGACCAGTTACAGCTGCTCTTGTGACGGTTGAGGCGAGCGCGCGTGCGGATTGTGTTGCACGACTACAAGGGGACGCTTCGCTCACTCCGCTTGAGCTGCAACGACACCGCCAACAATTGCAAAATCTTGTCGCGTCGACGGGTCCATTGCACGCAAGTCGACGAGCAGGTCGGGGCGGGTCGTCGTGAGAAACACCTGCCCTTGTTGCTCACCAAGAAGCTCGAACAACGCTGCCGTGCGCGCGCGATCGAGTTCGCTGGAGACGTCGTCGAGCAACAGAATGGGTCGCACGCCGCGCGCGCTGGACACGACTTCGATCTCGGCGATCTTCAACGCGAGGACAATCGCGCGATGTTGACCCTGCGACGCGACGTGGCGTGCCGAATCCTTGCCGAGCGTCACCAAGAAGTCGTCGCGATGAGGCCCAACGCTGGCCGAGCCACGCGCCATGTCACGCGAGCGCGAGAGTTCGAGGGCCTGTCGATAGGCGTCCTCTGCGAACGGCGCACTCGGCGCATACGCGAACGACGCCTCCAATCCTGGCGTCGCGATCCGCAAGAAAGCGTGTTTTGCGGCCTCTCCGAGCTTTGCGGCGGCTTCTTGTCGAGCGCTCATGAGCAAGGCTGCGTGGCGCGCCATCAACTCCTCCCAATGCGGCAGATCGCGCCCCGCGATGCCTCGCGTTTCGAGCGCGCGTTGTCTCTCGCGATGAGCACGCACATACGACTCGCTTTCGACATGCGCGCGGGCACCGACGTACAACGCGACACGGTCGAGCAGCTTTCTGCGCTCGGACCCCGGGCCCATCGAGATGCCGAGTTCGCTCGGTGAAAACACCACGACGGGCGAGCGGGCCGCGAATTCGGCCAGTCCTTTGGGTCGCTCGCCATCGAGACGCACCGATCGGCGACCCCCCATCAAGCCAACGCTCTGCTCGCGAGAAGTGCCTTCATCGAGCGTCGCGCGAACACTCACGATGGTTGCGGGTGCGTGCGTGGGTGTGAGTTCGCCGAGCTTGCTCGTACGAAAGCTGCGCGTCGTGGCCACCAGATAGAGCGCTTCTAAAACACTCGTTTTTCCCTGTCCGTTGTCGCCAGCGAGCACGTTGAATCGCGGGCCCGGTTCGACGTCGACGGCCGAAAGGTTGCGTAGTGCGCGTATCGACAGGGACCGCGCGCGAAGACAGCGGAGGGTGCCGAGCAAAGCGCTCGTCAAATACGCATGGGCATCACGACCGCGAGAAAGGCTTTCTCGCTGCCAGGACGCACGACGGCGGGGTCGAGCTCACCACTCAGGCCCAAGACGATATCCTCGTCATCTAGGGCACCCAGCACGTCGAGAAAGTACTTGGCGTTGAAGCCAATGGTCATCGGCGCGCCGGCGTAGTCGACCGATACTTCGTCCGAGCCGTCGCCGGTCTCGGGTGACTCACTCGAGATGCGCATCGTCCCAGGCGTGAGCGACAACTTCACGCCACCGGTGCGCTCGCTCGCCGCAATCGAAACGGCGCGCAACGCGTCTGCGAAAATCGCTCGGGGGATGCGAACTTTCTTCTCGCTGTTTTGCGGAATGACCTGCGAATACGGGGGGAATTGCGCGTCAACGAGCTTCACGCTGAAGATCGATCCAGGTGTCTGGAAGAACGCCGACGATCCGCTCTGCGTGATTTGAATCTGCGGCTTTTGATCTTTGCCTTCGCCGACCGTTTCGTCGCAGAGCTTCTTGAGTTCTTGGATGGCCTTGAGCGGGATGAGCATCGTCGCGGAAGCCTGCCGTCCCTCGACTTTGACCTCCATTTTCGAGAGCCGATGACCATCGGTCGTGACCATGCGAACGAGATCACCGTCCCACTCGAACAAGGCTGAATTCAGGTGCGCGCGTGTCTCGTCGGTCGAAATCGAAAAGTGCGTGCGCGAGATCAACTCGCTCAAAACCGCGACGTCCATCGCGAGTGTCGGCGAACCCTCTGCGGGGGTGGGGAGCGGCGGAAAGTCATCGCCTGGCATGCCACGCAGGGTGTATCGGCGCGGGCTTCCTGCGGCCTTGAGCACGGTCTGCGAGTTGTCTTGCGTGGTGATCTGGATCGACCCTTCGGGCATCATTTTCACGCGCTCGAGCAGATCCTTCGCGGGCACGGCCACACTGCCGCCCTTCTTGATCTCCGCTGAAATGCGCCCTGAAATCGACAGATACAAGTCCGTCGCTGCGAGCTTGAGCGCGTTTGGGCCGTCGACCGTCAAGAGCACGTTCGACAAAACCGGCATCGTGCTCTTCCGCTCGGCCACACCCTGCATGCGGCTGGCGAGGCGCAAGAGCTCCTTTTTTCCAACCAAGAGATCCATCGGGGAACTCGTTTATCAGAATCCGGGCACGGCGCGGGCGCCATGTTCAGGTTTCTTTTG
>JAYVXK010000897.1:0-13157 GCA_043785265.1 Myxococcales bacterium
AGTCACCAACACCGCCACGAAGCCGCCGAGCACGAGCATGCCCATGGCGGCGATCTTCATCACCAACACCGCCACGGCTGAAGGCGCCGCAACATCCAGGACGCGGCGTGACGGCAACTGCGCGCGACGCGACCCCCCTCGAACAGTCGGGGGGAGCTCAGGACCGGGGGATGGCGAAAGTGGGCTGCGGTGATCGCGAAATCTCAAATTGTATCTGCCTGGTTACCAAGGAGGGTTGAATGAGCCGAAGCGATGGAGCGATTGCGCTCGCACGGACCAGCAAGACGCACGAAGAAATCGCGAAGCTCGTGGGGGTGTCGCGCGTCGCAGTGACCCACTGGGTCGCGGGCACGAAGAAGCCGGCGCCGCAGCGTCGCGTGCAGCTGCTCGAGCTGTTTGGTATCCCCGTCGAGTCTTGGGAACGTCGCGATAGGACGCGAGCATCTGCGCTCGATCGCGCTCGCTCCGTCGCGGTAACCGCGAATGTATCCGCTGCGGATACCATCGCGGATACATCAGGAACCTCGCCGGTGACCGAAAGGCCAACGCCGAACGGCGTGATCGCGAAGGCCGTCGAGCTCGAACGTATGGCGCACGAGCTGATGAACAAGCTCCATGGCGACGCGATTGCGACGCCGCTCGAGCAGGCAAAGGTCATGGCGTCGGTCGCGTCGACGCTCACGCACCTCGCGAAGCTCACCGGGCAGTACGACCTGGGTCGCAGGTTGTTCCGGTTGCCCGTGTGGATGCGCGTTCGGAAGGCGCTCGCCGACGGACTGCGCGGACATCCTGAAGCGGCGAAGAGCGTCGAAGAGGAGCTGCGCCGAGTGGAGGCAGAGACGGATGCTGCAGCGTGATTCGCAGGCTTGGGTCTTGCGTACTGGCGCCGCCTCGCAGGTGCGGTCTAGCGCCTCGGCCGCGGGTTACGGTGTTCGGCTTGAAGGAGGCCCAGAGTCGGTGTCGCTCGGCGGCCAGCCTGAGACCGCGGCACGGAAAGCCAGTCGCATATCCTCCACTTTCTCGAACCGTTCGCGAGTGGTCGCAGCGAGAGCCTTGGAAAGAAACTGTCCCATCCTATCTTCCGTGCGCTCCAGCACTCCGGCTTCATCGCGCTTCGGGAGAACCCCATAAATTGCGCGGAACAGAATCACACCGACCGCGAACAGGTCAAAGCTCGCGTTCCATTTGGTCGCGCCGATGTCTGGTGGCAAATATGCTTCGGTGCCCACGAGTGTAAAGCCTGCTTGTGTGTGCGCACGAGCAAGCCCGAGATCCACCAACTTACACGTCCACCCAGGACCGGGAAGAATCATGATGTTGCTGGGCTTGATGTCGCGATGGATGTGCCCAGCCTGGCGGAGCCGAAGAACCTCTTGCATGCCATCGTCATCCAGCTCCGGCAGGCTCTGGAGCTGCTCGATGCGAAGGAGGTCCGGATGGATCGACTTGAGCGCCGAGAACAACTCCTCGGCAAGCGCCATCAGATCGATGCGGTCGAGCGCGCCGCGCTCCGTCAGTATCCGCTCGAGGCTCGTTCCATCAAGATACTCCATAACAAGGCAAAGACTCCCGTCGGTCGCCTCTACGACATCATAGGCAGTGACGACGTAAGGTGATCGCACCTCACGGAGCACGCTGAGTTCGGCTCGCACTGCGCTGGCGGCGACCGTTGCGTTGTATTTCTTCACGGCCCGCTCCTCACCGAGTACCGAGTCGCGAACGTGGAAAACGGTTGCGGTCGCACCTGCACCGAGTTCTCGGATGACATCGAATCGAGGAGGTAACACGGCGCTCACACGCCTCGCCGCGTCACGCTCTTCTTCCACGAGCCAGCGGCGCACCGCATCGACCCGAATGGACATGACTCCGCTCACCGACTCGACGAGTCCGTAGGCGCGCAGGTGGCTGTTCGCGAAGCTGTCGGGGTTGGCGGGCTCGCCCTTCGCCACCTTGACGAGCACCGAGTACTCGTTAGGGTAGAAATGGCGAAAGTACTCCATCACCTGCGTGATAAGGCTGCGCTTTTCGCTGAGAAATGAATCGTAGTATTTTGCGAAGATCACGTCGTCCATGAGCAAAGGTCGTCCCGACTCTCTTTGTGCGACGAGGCTGCAGAATTGGCGCGCGAGATAGGGATGTCCACCGAATTTCTTGAAGGACTCAAAGAGGAAGTTTGGTGCGATCTTCAGCCCCATCCTGTGGCCAAGGCAGACGAGCATCTCGTCAAAGTCCTGCCTCGCGAGACCAGCCACATATCGACCGCGAAACAAGTCGAGAACCGGATTGGGATACCCAAGTATCGTGGGAATTTCCGTGAAGTGTTGATTGATCCCACACACGATGATGCCAAGGTCATCGCCGAGCTCGTGCTTCATCCCTCTGAGCCAGCCGAGAACGCTCAGGTAGTCTCGACCTCGAACGCTCTCGCCAGGTGATGTCGGAACGAGCCACTCGATTTCGTCGACGGCGAGCACGACACGCATACCCTTCTTCCGTAGGTGGCGCGTGATCGCGGACACCCGGTCAAACGGTGCCTCCGACGCGCTCCCCCTAAATTTCGAACCGATGGCCTCCGCTGCGGCCGCCAGGTCGCGATAGAGCGCCTCCGCTACGCGGCGCGCGGTAATGTTGTAGGAGTCGCGCTGCAAGTCCGCCACTGCGACGGCAACCCTCGGAGCCGAGTGCCCTCTCAGTTGCTTGATCAACTGACTGAGAACGGACGACTTGCCGACTCGACGAAGTCCAAAAAGGCCAACCGGTCGCCCATCGCGCATGATGTCGTTCTCGAGCTGCGTGACGAGTTGCTTGCGACCAAAAAGATTGTCTCCGACGACCGGGACGCGACAGTCGAAGTGGTCAGTCGTAAAGGCCTGCTCGTGAAACGCAGTCTCAAGCAGCTCGAGGCCTGACGTAGCTCTACGCGCCGCCTTGACTGGAATTGAAACAAGTGACGTCAGATAGCCGGTATCGGGGTCAGGGCGCGGCTCACTGCACTTGGCTCGCATCTGCGGATCAGCGGAAATGATCAACACGGCGGCTCGATCGAGGCGTGCGTGCTCGCGTACTCGGGTCCGAATCTCGTCGTGAAACCACTGGAACTGGTCTCGCGCCCCCAGGAGTAGGACCAGGAGTTCGTCGCTTCGGAGACCAAGGCGATCTCTGTGCCGCTGTTGAAGCCCCATGAAGAGCGCGAGGTCCTTCTGGTTCAGGTAGTCGACACGGTCCACGGCCAGTTCACACCGGTCCAGGAAATCCACGACTTCCTGCCCAAAGCGATCGACTACCTGACGACGAAGCTGCTCGCGACGATACGCGTCCAACAGACACCTCTTGGTCACAAGGTCTGATTGCGCTGACGAGGAAGGCGCGCCGCATGAGCGCGACACCACTCGCAGCCTTCACGTTAGACGTAACCCGCTGCGGTAACTGACGAATGTAACACCAAACGCCCCAGCCGTGAGCACATTGCGCAGCGTGCATGTCCCCACCATCCATCTCGTTTTCCTCTACCGCTCGCGCCAATCCACCGGCTCCCCCGTCGGACTCGGCGTCACCGCGCTCCACTCGGTTCGCCTTCTCCGACGCAACGGCATGCGCGCGGACTTCGCGGGAGTCTGGTGCGTTGATGACATCCGCGATGCCCTCTCCCGCTTCCCATCGACCACCCACTG
Organism: Myxococcales bacterium; assembly: GCA_043785265.1. GTDB lineage: Bacteria > Myxococcota_A > Polyangia > Polyangiales > Polyangiaceae > JANYHY01. The sequence continues at coordinate 3,672 of JAYVXK010000897.1, forward strand.
CGTGATCGAAGCTCCATGGGTCTCCGCTGACGACACCGCAGCACTCGCGTCGCGCTACCCGTCGGTTCAATTCATCGTGCGCGCGCACAGCCAGATCGGCTTCCTACAGGTCGAGGCCGGTGCGATTCGCATCCTGCGCGAGCTACTGCACCTGCAGGACCACGCGCTCAACGTCTCCGTCTGCGCGAACAGTGAGCTGCTCGCCGACTTCCTCGAGCGCACGTATTCCGGCGAGTGCCTCCACCTGCCCAACCTCTACGATGCGTCGCGCGTCGCACGCCGACCTTCCCACGCGCACGACCATCGACTTCTCCGCATCGGCAGCTTCGGCGCGCTCCGACTCCTCAAGAATCACACGACCGCAGCAGCCGCCGCACTCATGCTCGCCCGATCGCGTGGCGCTGACCTCGAGTTCTGGATATCCAAAGATCCCGATCCATGGGGTGCAGGAATCCTCGATTCGTTGCACGCGATGTTCGATGACCTCAAGTGGGCCAAGCTGGTCGTCAACCCATGGGAAGGCTGGGCCGCGTTTCGACGAACGGTCGCTCACATGGACCTCTGCTACCAGCTGTCGTCGACCGAGACATTCAACGTGACCGCGGCCGACGCGATCGCCGAGGGAGTTCCGTGCGTCGTCACACCGGCGATTGCCTGGGCACCACTCCATTGGCAAGTCGATACCGATCGCGTCGAGGACGCCGCACGCGTGGGATCGCATCTGCTCTCCGACGGGGATGCGGTTCGTGATGGGACTCGTGCGTTGGAGCGATTCACCCGCCACGCGACTTCCACCTGGCTTCGCTTTCTTCGAGGGAAGACGACGAGCCTCCCAGTCAACTTCGAGCTCGCCGATTCCTGACCATGGTGTGGCTCTGCAAAATCTCGCAAACACCCTCGAAACAGGACCGATTCTCGCATCGCGGCGCACTCAGCAAAGAGTGCTGAGTCCCTGATGCGTGCGTCATAAAGAAAGGCCGCATAACTGCCGGTCGCCCGGAAACCGCGATGCGTGCATCAGGGTTTGGCGAACCCAGCCACCTGTTGTCGCGGACATGCTCGCTCGCCTGAGCAGGACCGGAACCCGCAAGGAGGCTGGGCATGCACACCACGATGAAGGCACTTCGCTTCGGCATTGAAATCGAGACGGTCGGTCTGGACCGCACGCAACTCGCGCGCGCGATTCAAGGCGCGCTTGGCGGCACGACGACGAGCGACTATCGCGGTTGCACGGTGACCGACAGTAAGTCACGCACCTGGCGCATCGTTCCCGACGGCTCGCTCTCGGGCGGCGGCCTCAGCGGCGAAATCGTCTCGCCCATTCTGAGCTACGAAGACATCGACGACCTCCAATTGATGGTGCGCGCGGTCCGAACTGCTGGCGCGCGCAACGACTCTTCGACCGGGATTCACATTCATGTCGACGGCAGCCGCTTCGATGCCAAAGGTGTGACCAACTTGGTCAAGACGATTCACAAGCAAGAGCGCCTGCTCGAGCACGCGCTCGGCATCACCGAGCAACGCCTCGTACGCTACTGCCGACCGCTCGAGAGCACCTTCGTTCAACGCCTCGAATCGCGCCGACCGCGCACACTCCAACAAGTCAGCGAGGCCTGGTACGGACGCGCGAACGTGCGCGCCGATCGCTACGATTCGAGCCGTTATCATGGGCTCAATCTCAACAGTCTCTTTTTCCGCGGCACCATCGAGTTCCGATATTTCAACGGCACGCTGCACGCGGGCGAAGTGAAAGGCTACGTTCAACTGGTGCTCGCGCTCGCGGCGAAAGGGCTCACCTCGAAGGCGGCGTCGAGCAAGCGGCGCGAGTTCAACGCTGCGACGGCCAAGTACGACTTCCGGGTCTTCCTGCTCAGCTTGGGATTGATCGGCAACGAGTTCAAGACGGCGCGTCTGCATCTTACGAAGCGCCTCGCCGGTTCCGCCGCGTGGAAGGGCGAGCGTCGCGATCGTGGCGCGCGCACCCCAGCTACCCCGGCAGGTCGGAGCGACGAGCCCACTGAAGGCAACGTGGTGGCGGCATGAAGGGGAAGCACGCGCTGATGGGTCGAGTGCTGTACTTCGCCTATGGGTCGAACCTAGACGAGAAGCAGATGCGCGAACGATGCCCGAACGCGCAACGGGAAGGTCGCGCGACGTTGCCTGGGCACGCGCTCGCCTTCGGAGGTTTCAGCCACCGATGGGGAGGCGCGGTCGCAAGCGTGATGCGCGCCCCCAGACACAAGGTGTCCGGATTGCTCTATTCGATTCCACGAGAGGAGGTCGCGGAACTCGATCGATTCGAAGGCTCGCCGTATTCCTATCAACGGGTCGCGCGCATCGTCGTCGATGAGCGCAGGGAGCGCCGACGCGTGCAGGTGTACATGCAACCGGAGGAAGACTTCGTTCGCTGGACGCCATCCCCTCAATACTTCGATGTCATCCAGCGCGCGTACCTGCGACACGGCTTCGACCGCCTGGCGCTGGTGCTCGCGATCGCTGGAGGCCCACCATGACGCGCGTGTTTGTGTATGGCTCGCTGCTCAGCGGGGAACGCAATCATGGTGTGTTGTCTCGCGCGCGCCTGGTGGGCGAGGCGCGAACAGAGCCGAACTTCTCGCTGCACGATCTTGGTAGTTATCCTGCGATGGTGGCTGGCGGCATCCACTCGATCGCTGGCGAGGTCTACGAAGTCGACGACGCGACGCTTGCTCGTCTGGACCATCTCGAGGGACATCCGCGTTATTATTGTCGAGAGGCGATCGCGCTCGTCGACGATGGGAAGGTCGAGACCTATCTGCTGCCGAGCCAGCAGGTGAAGGGCGCGCCGTTGGTCGCTTCGGGCGATTGGCGCAAGCAGCGAAAGGAGAAAGGGCGATGAAGATCACCACGCGCGACGGACGCGTGTTTCAGGGCACGCCGATTCAGATCGTGCAGGCTATGAAGAGCATCGCGTTCGGCGTCGAGGACGTGTTGCTCGACGGGTACATTGACTGGGTCGTGGACAACGCGCGGCGGTTCGAGGGCGTGGAACTACTGACCAACAACATCGATCCGCTGCCGCCCGCCGTGGTGGCGGCCATCATAATCGGCTCGGGGGTTGAGCGAGAAATCCTCGTTCGCGCGGCAGCCTACCTTGCCATCTACGGTCGCTACCACGTCGCGTTCGACGCGATCCCATTATGGCTCGCTGGCAAGGGCCTTTCCGTTTGGTACCGGGAGACATTCAAGCGGTCCAACGGCACCCTCAAGATCGATGACCTAGCGAAGGTCGCGCGCCTCGACCGCAATACCGTCAGGAACCTCAAAGACGGCACCGACATCCCCCAAGGGGAAACGATCCTGAGCATGGCAGCCGCCCTCGCCGCGCACGGAATCATCGAGCCATCGACGAAGCGCCAGGTGACGGCGGCGGAGATCGCCTTCGAGATGAGGTTTGCATGCGCGACCGCGCAGCTCGTCGCGACCCTGCGGACCCGACAGCCGGCGTCACTCGGCTTGGCGCTCGACCAGTTCTCGTTCCTGCTGCGCGTACTTCCCGCGCTCGACCACGAGCAACTCGTTGACCTCTTGGTTAGAGGAACCGAGTCGTCGCACTTTGAGCCGGTCGAAGCTGAGATTCAGTTGATGCTCGAAGGGAGCCTGTGTGCCATGGCCGCTCCCGTCGTTGCGCGTGCAAGACGCCTGGAAACATTGGCCGAGAGCGATCCTCATGCGGCGATGAGCGAGCTATCCAAGGACTTGGAGGCGCAGGCGCGTGACCTACGCGAGTCGACGAACACGCTGGCCCCCAATGCTCCGAATCCGATAGCGGACTTCCTGTCGTACGAAGCACAGCTCTGGAGCGCGCTGGCAGATGGTCGTGAACTGCCGGCCAAGTCCTACAGCAGCGAGGCGCTTCGCGCGTTCGTCCTAGTCATGCAGGCGACCGCTCCGCCTCACTTCGAGCCTTCTGCAAAGAACCCCGCCGAGAAGGAGGCTCTGCTACGCGAAGCAGTCTCGCTCTGCCCAACGCACGTCGATGCCCGCAAGCACCTCGCCTTTCTCCTCGCGGGAGATGGTCGACATGATGAGGCGCTCGAACATCTTCGAGAGGGTCTGCGCCTGAACCTCGACAATATCGGCCTCCGAGAAACGCTCGGGGCGTTGCTGCTCGATGTTGGAGACCATGCGGCGGTCTTGGACGTCTTGCCGGCGGGGACGCCGCGCTCGCCACTGGGGAGGACGACGCGGGCATACGCTCTTCTCGGGATCGATCGCTGCGATCAGGCCGAGGCGGAGTTCGAGGCCGTGCGGCAAGAGTTCCCTCGGTTCCCGCAAGCGCTACGTGGCCTGGCCGAATGCCGACGTCGCGCAGATGATGAGCCTGGCGCCCGAGAGCATGAGGCCTCGGCGCACTTCTATGCGACGGCCATAAAGTGACCGCGCGGGATAGCGCGATTTGTGGGCAAGCTCAGTTGCGCGTTCGATCGCTTGCGACATGTGAGCTGAGGCGCGGAGTCGACGGCGGTTCTCGGCAATTGCACTCCTAGCTCTCCTAGTGGCGCCCAGCTGTGGCAGCGTCGTCCTGACGGCGACGTGGCTGGACGTCGGGATGGCGTTTCGGCGAGCATGAGCGATGGTCCTTTCGCGAAACCAGACGATCGCCACGCTCGATGCTCTCGAGGTTGCCGTGCGGCCATTGCTCGGCAAGCACGACACGGTTGGTGGGGCGAGCGAGCGAGAGGCATGGCGTAGTCGCGCGACCGACGCTTTCGCCGCCATCGCGCCATCTTGGCAGCGTCTTGTCGCGGAGCCTATGTCGCGGTCCGGCGTCATGATGGCTCGCGAGGCCATGCAAACCCTCCGAGACCGCGTGAAGCGCGACGCGCCAACACAGCTCGACGACCCTACCGTTGACCTGCTCGCGCTTCGCGCGAAACTCTTTATCTGGGGGGATCATCTAGCCGACATGGCCAACGGACTTCGCGAGGTCATCGAGTTCTCCCGAGACGACGACAACGCCTTTGCGGACGGGATCGTCGGCGAGCTCAATCTCGCCCGCCGTGCCCTCGCCGCAACAGTCCCCCCAGACGTGCTCGACGTCACGATCCAATTGGTCGCTGGGAAGGTCGACCGGTCTTCCTTTTCGGAAACCGCACGAACTGCTGAGACCTGGCACGCAGGGTGGGCGTTGATGACACTTGGGTGCTTGGTCGCTGACGCGGTCGGAGACCCCGTTCACCTCCACGGTCGTCAGCTGTGCACAGTCCCGCAATTGGTGCGGTCCAGGATGGATCTTCTCAATACGGGGAGCATCACCTGTCCGGGCTGTGATGCCGCTGCCGACGTGCCTCGCTCGGTGTCTGCCCGCTTCGCAGCGCAGACGTGGTTCTGTGACGAGTGTAGCTTGGTTGGCTACTTCCCCGAGAAGCCACCCAAGGCGTCAGCGTGGTCCAAGCTCGTACCAGCCGACGAGCCTTCGGCTCTCCCAGTCGCCTCGCTCAGCCGCACGAGAGCAGCGTCTTCTCCTCCCGACCTGTCATGGATGAACGATCTGAAGCTTCGAGAAATCGCGAACGACGACTTCGACGAAATGGAGCGGTGTCTCGAGGTCGGAGCCAATAAGTGTGCTTTGTTCGCTGCCGGCAGTGCATGCGAGGCGATGCTCTTGGACGTCCTTGAGCGAAACGAAAAGGTGTCCCGCTTTCACCTCAGGAAGCCCGACGACTGGCCCGATCGGATGAGCCTCGACGTGATGATCAAGGTCCTCCACGAGGAAGGCATCCTCACGGACACGCACGCGGCCGCCGCGAGTGCCATCGCTGCGCATCGGGATCTTGTGCATCCCAATCGAAAGCGGGCGTCGACGATCACTGTCGACGGCCAGACGGCTAACCTACTCGCCACGGCTGCCCGTATCTTCGCTCGCGACCTGCGTACTGCCGAGATACGGGGCGCGCTCGCGACGTTCGCGGCTAAGCTCCTCGGCGGATAGGTCGCGGCCTGCCGTACACGATGGAAGCCCTGAAGAAGATCAAGCCGATTATCGCAGCCGCGCGCCGACTGGTCTCGACGGCAAAGGACGTGGCGCCGTGACGGTCATCAATCGCGTGATCGCGTCCCACGCTGACGTCGAAGCCGTTGCCCGCGAAGCTGAAGGGGAAGATCTCGACTACAAGGAAACGCAGGATCCCGCGAAATGGTGGGAGCTGGCCAAGGACATTGCGGCTTTCGCTAATCACCTCGGTGGCGTGATTCTACTTGGCGCCGTCGAGGAACCGGATGGACTACCAGACCTCAAAGGACTGCCGCCTGGTGTGGTGACCACCCTTCAGAACGCCTACTACGACGCAGCCCTGAAGCGCTGTCAACCGCCCGCTCTCATCGCATGTGTGCGCATCCCATGGGACGACGGAAAGGAAATGCTTGCCGTGAACGTCCAAGCACGAGCCGACGGCATCATCGGCGCGCAGTTTTGGACACCAAACAAGGGCGGCAAGCTGGAAGCCACAAATGCTTGGCAGTTTCCCCTTCGAGTCGTACGCGACAATCAGCCAATGCCATTGGAGCAAGCCATGTTGCACATGTCCAGCCGTACGCGTCGTGCGGCGATCCTGTTGGAAGGTATCCCAGAGGCGGAGAGAGCTGCGGTGCAGTTTCTGTACATCGTTCCCTCCGAAGGAAGACCCTACCGATTGGAGGCCAAAATCGGACGCGTTGAGGTCGCGAAGAACATGCTCCCGTTCTCGGTCGCAAACAGTGGGATCACGGTAGTTCACAGTCAGTTCATGCCGCTCGACGACGTGGACACCGTTTGGGAGGCTGGCGGTCGCTGGACGATTCGTGTGACGGGCTTCTTCGAGATGGCGCCGCAAACCAACATTTCGGCGGTGGCGTTGAAGACTTACCAGTCTACGAGAGGCTAATGTTTGCCGAAGGCTCGAGCGACAACCACGGGCAAGCAACGGCGTCCAATGGAGGACAGACTACTCGGTTAGCTTGGGTTTGACCCGATCTCGAAAGCAGAGCAGCTCGCGCGGACGCTAGTTCGGTCCGACCAAAACGGCGTCGCAACGAGTCGTCCGCACGGCGCGTTAAGACGTGCAAGCTCGACGCTCGCTGCAGGACAGGAGACGAGATCCTGGCGCGCATCTTCGGCGCAACGTAGCCGACGCGGCTGCGAACGCGCGGTCGGGACCACGATCGGCCGACGCAGAACTGTGAACCTACTGCTCGTCGAAGTAGTCGATATCGACGCGCTTCACTTCGTAAGTCTGCACGTTGGCGACAGCTACACCGTGATCAAACATCAACGCAACGAGTTCTCGCCCGCCGATGAGAACGATGCGTTTCTCGATCTGCTTTACGTATTCGTGGGCTTCGTTCGTATAACTGGCGGTCGTGAGGAAGACGCCTTTCCGTGCTCGTCTTCCTTCAAGGCTTCCCGCGAAGGCTTGGATGTCCGGCCGTCCAACCTTCCTATCCAGTGCCCAACGCTTTGCCTGAATGTAGATTGCGTCCAGCCCGAGCTTGTCTTCTTTGATGAGTCCGTCGATGCCACCGTCGCCCGATCGGCCAAGGGCTCTGCCAGCGTCGACCTGAGATCCGCCGTAGCCCATCTTGACAAGGAGTTCGACGACCAGCGACTCGAAGAAGGTTGGTGATTGGTCCATGATCTTGCGAAGGAGCTCCTCCTCCACCGCGGTGCGACTGCGTCGATAGCCCTCTGCGATCTGCTCGTCGGGCGTTGCTGCTCTCGCCGTCGACACGCTTTGGCCGCTCGCGGTGGTAGATACCTCGTCGCTGTCGTCGTTACCGGTGTCGCTCGCGCTGCGTGAGCGCCACTCTTTATATTCTGGAAACTGTGCGAGGAACGCCAGGTCGATGCGCGAAGGCTTCCCACGAAGCACATCCGCAGCGCGCTCGGTTGCCCGATACACTCCACGTCGTGCTGACGCGATTATCCCAGCTCTCGTGAGGTAGATGAGCGCCCAGGCGACACGATTATTGTACCGAGGTTGGCGGCCGCTCGGCAGTAACTCCTCGCGCGCAGCGTCGTCGATTCCAAGCGATGCCGCCACTCGATCGCGGACTTCCTTCGACGAGAGCTCGCCTGCAGTCGCAACCACACCAAGAACAGGCAACATGAGCGACTGGAAGTCGGGAATCTCCATTCGATGATGGTACGCTGAATCGAGTGCACCGTCGGCGAACTGGGATGCACGTGATCGACACGTGCAGGCTTCAAGCACACCGAATGGAACGGACCTTGTTGACGCATGGAATGCCTTGGGCGACGGAGTCGGCTTTCACGCTTTTGGCTTCGAGTGGTCACCCAACAACGCGATGAAAATCATGTACGTAAATCCCGCTTGCACCGATCCGTAGGACGGCCCGCACGAAGAGCATGACTCCCGCCCGCCCAAGGGCCTCGATGCCACGCAGGCACACTTGAGTTACCGCAGGTTCTCTTTCTGGCCGATGGCACCGCACTTCTTGCACTTACCGGACTTGAACCCCTGATTAGTACAGGCGTCCGTGCTGCGATCGCAGCCTGCGTTCCCGCACTTCTTGCAGCGACAGAGAATCGTGTTGCACCGACTCGCAGCCAACTTTCCCGTAGGTTTGCCGTAGGTTTAAGGGGGATCCATGCGTTCGTGCCCCGGCGACGTACACATTAGTCTATCGCAGGCGGCGCGTGCTGGTCTGGACAGTCAGTCCGGCCACGGGCTTCACGCCGGTAAGTAGCGCTCCGCAAGCTTGTTCAACCATTCAACCTGCTCACCCCGCACCAGTGGCTTCAGCACATCGACGAGGTCGCGTCGTAACTCGATGCGCCGAAAAACGGTCTGCCCGAATGCGGTGAGCACGGCGCGAATATCCGCGTCGACGTCGTGCCCTCCATCGCTCCATAGGAACGTGTTCTCCACGGGGGCCAAGACCCAGAAATGAAACTCGTCGAGATGACGGGACCGAGCGACCTCGATGCGCACCAAACCCTCGGCTTCGCGACTGTCGAGGATAGGCATCCAATAGGCGTGGTCTGACTTGTCGCTCTGGGCGCGTTCAATCTCACTCTTGATATCACCCACGAGTCTGGCGAACTCCACTCGGTCCGCTTTGTCGGTTGCTGGTGAGTCTGGGTTCCAGTTGGTCGCCGAGTGGTCGAACACCATGGCCACGCCGCGCGCGCCACGCGGCGTCCTGGTAGCGCTGGATGTAGTCCTCTTTGGGAAGCTTCGCTCGGCTCGACTTGGACTCTGGCTCGTCGAGAATGGCCAAGACGCGTACTTCCTCTCGACTCTTGTCAGCTCGGAGCGCCACAGCAACGTCGAGCAGGCGCGCGCAGCTCGGGTCCTGAGGGACACGACAGGCGAGCCACGCTTTGCCGTTGATCTTCAGACCGGCAACTTGTTTCACGCCCCTCTGTCTTGCCCCTGCATGGCTTGCCCACAACGTCCTTCCACTGGTCGTTCGCTTGCGCGATGAGGTCGGTGATTTCTTTCT
>JAYVXK010000898.1:0-4165 GCA_043785265.1 Myxococcales bacterium
TGGGCAGCGGCGATGCGACGCACGATCGACTCGGAGTCGCTGCGCCAAGTCACCAACCTCTCGCACGCGGAGCTGCTCGTCGTGCTCGCGGAATTCGAATCTCATGGCGTGCTGCTGGCCAAAGCGAATGGGTACGATTTTGCCCACGATCTGTTGCGGTCGGCCGTCTATCGAAAGTTGAGCGAGCCCCGGCGCAAGCTGATCCACGCGCAGATCGCGCGCACGCTCCACGAGCACGCGAAGGACGCATCGAACGCAAGCGATCTCGCGCATCACGCAGCGCTGGGTGGTGATCACGCGATGGCTGCAAGCGCGGCGCTCGAGGCGGGACGTCAGGCGCTTCGCATGTTTGCGAACCACGAAGCGGCGGTGGTGGCGCGCTTCGGTATCGAGCACGCCGCTTCACTCCCACGAGAAGTGCGGCTGCGTCTGCATGTGGAGTTGATCGACGTCATCTTCACCTCTCGTACTTGGCGCGGAGGGAAGGAAGAGCTCAAAGCCGAGGCGCTCCGGGTGATCGCCGAGTGCGAGCAGGCCGGCTTGCAGGAACAAGCCGCGCAGGGTCTCCACACAGTCAGCTCGATCGAGCACCTGAGTCACAACGAGCCCGATCTCGCGTTTGCCAGCTCGATGCGCGCGGCGCTGGTGAGCAAGACGACCGACCCTGCGTCACGAGCTGAACGACTGGCCGCGACCGGGAAGTGCCTCGCGTTCTTGGCGCGCGAGATGGGACAAGCCAGGACCATGGTCGACGAAGCCCAGGCTCTTGCGACGCAGAGCGGTCACGATTTGTTGGACCTGCACTGGGCGAAAGGCTTGATCCTCGCGTTCGAGGGCGATGCAGATCAAGCGCGGGCAGAGCTCACTCGCGCGATCGAGCTGGCACGGAGCACAAACGACCCATGGGCGCAGCTCGAGTGCTCGCTCGATCTCTCGATACTGGAGCTCGATGAAGGGCGACCCGTCGAGGCGCGCGCGATCGTAGCGACTCTCGAGCCGTTAGCCGCGAAGCTCGACGACGGAAGCGAGAAGGCCCAAGCTGCCGCCGTTCTGGCGCTCGCGCGTCTCGCACAAAAAGAGTCGAGCGCGCGCGACGCTGTCAACCAAGCGATCTCGGATCTGCGCGCGGTCGACGCCAAGGCGATGCTCTCGTTCTGCGCGTCGACGCTCGCGCTGCACGAGCTGAGCACCGGAGACATCGAGTCGGCACGCGCTCTCGCGACCGAAGCGGTGGGTGCAGCCAGCATCATGCGTCGTCGCGCGGACGAGGCGCGCGCGCGAGCGGCTCTTGCGCGCGTCGAAATCGCAGCAGGCCGACCAGAGGTCGCTGCGACACACATCACGCCGTTGCTCGCGGAGCTCGACATTCCACATGCCCTCTCGACGCGAGCGCGAGCCGAGGTGCGCGACGTCGCGCAGGTCTTGTCGATTCCAACGACGGCTCCAACGATCGCACCAACGACTGGGGCGCAAATAGAATGACACGTTCAACCTTCAACTGGAGACTGCCGATGCCGCACATGATCGTCGAGTACACATTCGACCCACCCGCGACCGACGACGAACTCGACCGCATGGCCGAACAACTCGATCCCTGTCTCGAAGGCCGCGACGTGCGCTTCGTGCAGAGCTTCGTCTCGCTCGACCGCAAGCGCCGGATCTGCGTCTTCGAGGCTCCAGACGCCGAAGTCGTCCGGGAGGGCTACCGCACCGCTGGCGTGAAGTTCGAGCGCGTCTGGCCAGCCGAGCTCATCACAGCCGACGACTGAGCATGCAAGTCGTCGCCGTCATCCCCGCACTGGACGAAGAGGCAACCATCACCGAGGTCGTCGCCGGGCTCTTGCACGTCGCGCAGGTGGTGGTCGTCGACAACGGGAGTCGCGACGCAACCGCAGAACGCGCACGGCACGCAGGTGCGCGAGTCAAAGTGCAGCGCGAGCGTGGGTACGGTGCGGCATGTCTTGCAGGCATCGACGAAGCGCGAACCATGAGCGCAGATGTCGTCCTGTTTCTCGACGCAGACGGCAGTGACGACCCTGCAGAGGCTGCGACTCTGATCGCGCCGATCACCGCAAAAGAGGCTGATTTAGTGCTGGGCGTGCGACGAGCGCATCTGGTGGAGACTGGTGCGATGGCCCAGGCGCAACGTTTTGGAAATTGGTTCGCTCCACGCGTGATGCGCGTCGCGGTAGGGGCTCGTTACTCGGACATGCCTCCCTACAAAGCGATCACCATGAAGGCTCTCGATCGACTTGCCCTCACCGATCGAACCTACGGCTTCACGATCGAGATGCTCCTACGTGCTCATCGCGAAAAACTGACAGTGAGAGAAGTGCCCGTGCATTGTCGCGCGCGCCGCGGTGGACAATCCAAAGTGTCAGGAACACTCCGAGGGACACTCGGAGCGTCCTACAAGATCGTCAGGACGATCCTCAAGTACGCGGGGTGAGCGAGAAGAATCCTTGAGCCTCGCATGCGGCGACCAACGCTTCGTAGCCGTCTGTGCTTGGTCCGATCCACTTCTTGAGGCCTTCTGCTTCGAGCACGGGTCGATGATTGGGATTGTCCCAATTCATGCCGAACAAGGCTTTTGCGAAGGCTTCGGAGTGCTCAGCAGGCAGACCCTTGCGGGCAGTGAACATGCAGTGATTGTAGGGGGGCGACGTCCAAATGACTTCGACCGAACCCTTGGGTACGAGCCCCTTCTCCTCGACCCCAGCCCAGAATGGACTACCCACCGCGCCCGCGTCGGCGGTGCCGCTCATGACCGCTTTGAGCACGTCGACCTCGCTCGTGCCGGTGTCGCCGTGTTTGCCGAGGTCCGTGTTGAAGCGTTGGCTCTTGTAGTCCATGTTCTCGACCAGGCCTTGCTGTGCAAGAAAGTAAACAGGAAGGATCGCGGCGTGTCCGCTGTCGCGACTACCCAACGCGAGCTTCTTGCCCCTTAGATCGGTGAGCTTGGCAACCGCGCCACCCTTGGGCGCAATGATCTTACTCGTCCAACCGATGTCTGCGTCCCGCATGGCGATGGGCTTGCAGGCTCCCTTGCTCCACTGGAGGGCTTGCACGTACGCGAGGTTGGTATGCCACGCGATGTCGATTCGTGGCGCGCCCGCCTCACCCAAGAGCGCGGCGTTCTGAGATTCATAGCTTTGAAAAAGCACGATTTCGACCGGCAAATTAGCCTCTTCGTGAAAGTAGCGACGCATACCTTCCCATATGGGAACGACTTTGGCGTCGTAGGCAACAGCGCCAAGCCAGATGGTTTCTTTCATGGTCATCGCCTTTGTCTAAAAGAGTGGAATGCCAAGGAGAGCCTTCCCAATGAAGTCGTGCAGAACATCGACGGTGGGTGCCATCACCGTCCCTGCGTGAGCGTCGCGAAAGAACCGTTCGATTTGGGTGTGCTTGGAGAATGCCGCGCCGCCGCAGGTGCGCATGGCGTTCGAGGTGACGCTGGTCGCGATCTCTCCGGCCGCCGCTTTTGCTTCCAGAACTCTGAGCATGGTCAGATCGGAAGGAGTCTCGAGGTGCATGACCGTGTCGTCGATGCGCGCGGACAAACCATCGGTCTCGATCTGCATCTGCGCGAGTCGTGCGCGGAGGTTAGGGAGTGCCTCGCCGAGCGAGACGTTGCCCATGTGTTCGAATCGCGAGGACTTCAAGTGTTGGACCGTGGCTGCCACAGCAGCGCGACAGATGCCGAGCGCGACGGACGACGATCCCAGCGCAAACAAGGGCAAAACCCAGCCCATCATGGCATCGAAGCCTTTGGTCTCTTCGGTGAGTCGTGCATCGTCGGACACGTCGACCGCTTCGAGTCCCATCGGCGAAGACGCGTTCGCGCGCAGTCCCATGCCGTCCCACGCGGCGGCGACACTGACGCCAGGAGTCCCCGCGGTCACGACATAAAGATTCGACTCGACAGGAGTCTTGGCAGACGCAGCCAACGCAGACACGACATAACTCTGTGCCTTGCCCGCGCTCGTGACCCATGACTTTTTTGCCGAGATGCGCGCGCCACCTGTGCGTGCTTCGACCTTGGACACGGGCGCCCAGAAGTGACTGCGTGAGCCTGCTTCGCTGAATGCCAGTGTCGATAGGTGTTTTCCGGCGACCACCTCTGAAAGGATCTTGTCACGAAGTGGACTCCTTCGACCTTGCG
>JAYVXK010000899.1:0-4165 GCA_043785265.1 Myxococcales bacterium
CCAAATCACAACGTCTTCGCACGACGATGAGGCGAGGGGAGCTGGGTCGGCACGCCCCTCCCAACGTACACTCGATGCCCCGCTTCAGGTCCGGATGAGCATGGCGTTGGGTCCACAGCTTACGTGAACAGACGTCCACACGCCCACGTCAGACTCGGTTGTTACGCGTTTTTAGCCCTGAAAATATGATTACAACGAGTTCATTGGTCCAAGGCACGACGGTTGCTAAACTACCGCTCAGCGTGGCTCGTGTGGCCACCCGGAGACGCACATGAAGCGAATCTTCTCGATGTTGGTTGTAGGTGGTGTGGCAGTTGTGGCTCTGGGCGGCTGTCCCATCTACACAGACGATGGCCATGCCCCCATCAACAGTTGCTCATCCAAGAGCGACTGTCCTGTTGGATACTCGTGTGACGTGTCCTCAGGTAGCTGCGTCGCCCCCGTGGGCGGCACGTGCAACTCTCCTGCAGAGTGCGCCACCGGTCAGACGTGCGGCTCTGACAACATCTGTCACCCAGGTGATTGCTCGACCTGGAGTTGTCTCTCCGGTTACAGCTGCAAAGTTCAAGGCGGCGCCGCTAGCTGCGTGAAAGACACGACGCCAAAGCCCGATTCTGGCTTTACAGGGTGCGCAAACGACCAAGCGTGCGCGTCATCTGGAGCGGGCGCCAAGTGCCTCAACGGCACGTGTGTTTTGCCTGCAGACCAGTGCAGCGACACCACGCAGTGCAACAACGGTTACCAATGCGTTCAGGGTGTCTGTACTCCAGGGTGCAGCGGCAGCCTCCCCTGCCCCACGGGCTTTTCCTGCGACACGAACAAGGGCGTCTGCACTGGCAACCCGTCTCCGTGCGCAAGCGACAATCAATGCAGCGGCGGCAACATTTGCATCGAGCAGCATTGTGTCGCTCCATGTGGCACGAGCAACAAATGCGGCGCCGGCCTGATCTGCGTCGGCGGCGGCTGTATTCCCGACCAGAAGCCGCAATTCATTTGCTCGGTCGAAGGCAAACAGGACGCATGTGCGAGCGGTAGTCTCTGTCTCCATCACAGCTGCTACATCGCATGTGACTCGTCGGCAGACGCTGGCACGCAATGCAAGAGCGCAGACAAGTTCAACGTCTGCAAGAGCGTCGTCACTGCTTCTGGTCAATACAGCGTGTGTGGGTCGTCCTCCAACCTCGGGAGCGACTGCGATCCCACCATCGCCAAGAACTGCGCGGGCGGACTCATCTGCATCGACGGCTTCTGCCGTTAGTCGTTAGTCCGTTCCCAACTGCACCACCTCACGCACCAAACGCGTGAGGTGCGCGCGGATGTCTTTCGGCCAGTCGGCAATGAGCGTGTCGAACTTGCTGTGTTCATTGGCGAAGAGCGCGCGGGTCGCTTCCTCGAAGTTCGGCAGATTGCCGGCCATCGCCCACATGAACTTGCTCGCAGCATCTCTCGCTTCTGTGGCCCTCCCCTTGTGCGGTTCGGATTTTCGAGCTTCCTCTACGAGCCGCCGAAGAGCTGCCGAAACGCCCTGTGGATGACGTTCGAGCCACTCCCAATGGCGCGGCAGGAGCGTCACCTCGCGACTGACCACCCCAAGTTTCGGCCGACCAGGACCCGCTTTTGGTTCGAATCCAAGCGCACGGACTACGACCTCTTCTGGAGTCCCCGTGAAGTCGAAGTCCACTTGGCGACCTGTGCTGTCTTCGAACACGAGCACACGCTCCGCTCCCTCGTCGACGTGCTTCTTGGTCCCCAACAACATCGTCCGCAGATCCCCCGAGGCGACGAGTCGATCACCCGCGAAGGCCGTATAAGTTCGTGCGACTTCCATCCCGAGATAATACCCGGGTAAATCAATTTGATCAATAGTACCCGGGTAAAAAGATTACCGGCGGGCAGACACGCAGCCAACATTGATCGTCAGCTCGAAGGTTCCATCGCTCCAATACTTGTCGATCGCTTCGCGTACGTAGCTCATGGGGCGGTCGAGTTCTTCGATGCCCAGGTTGGAACGAAACTCTGGCAGGAGCGCGAGCCGGGTCACCGGATCTTCCAAGAGATCGCGACCGCTGTGAAATGCGAGCGTTGCCGGGCGCAGACTCACGTCGACGTATTCGAAGCCAGCCTCTTCGAGCTCCGAACTCAAAATCTCTGCGGTGGGCCGCAACAACAGGGCACGATCGATCGCGAGCGAGAGGGCAGAGTCCTCGAACTTGAGCGCAAACTCACGCAGCAGGTCGGCGATCTCGATGAACGACCCTCGCAGTGGAACAGCAACCAACAGTTGGCCTGATGGCGCGAGCAGGCGCTTCATCTCTTGCCACAGCTCGCTCCGCGCACTCTCTTCACGACCCTCACCAACACCCGCACGCGGGTCCGTCGGAGCAGGGCTCACGCGACCGATGAATGGGTGCAGCGCGATCGCGTGCGAAAACGCGGCGTCCGGAAGCGGCAACGGAAACCCCTTCACGTCACGATAGTCGGCGACCATGCCCTTCATGGTCGCCGCCTTTGCTCGAGCGAGAGCGAGCGCGTGTGGCGAAGTGTCGGTGCCGACGATCGTCGCGTTGGTCAGCTTCATCGCAAGACCGCGATCCGGGTACCCCGTGCGGCACCCCACATGAACGACCTGCGCTTGATCAATCTCGATGATCGCCTCCAGAGCCAGCTCTCCAAACAGCGAGAGGTAGCGTGGAACGACGAATGTCTCCCAAATCGCAGCATCCGCGGGATTGAGACGCCCGAGGATTGGCATCGACACCGGCGGCGGTTCGCTGGGCAACGCGACCGCCATCAGCGATTGCCTTTGCCTTTGGACTTGCCCTCTGTTGCAGCGACTTGATCGAGCAGGGCGATTGCTTCGCGCGCGAGCTCACCAATGGTGACCGTTGCGTCCTCTTCCTCGTCGCCCAGATTCACCGTGCGTCGATCGTCGATTCGGCCGCGGAGCTGTTGTCTCGCTGCCGGATCACCAAGCTGCGCGAAGGCTTCGATCGACGATGCCACGGCGTCCGCGGACTCGAGAGCAAGAAATCGACCGAGGAGCGGCACCACTCCGGGCTCCGGGATTTCTGCGAGAAGATAGGGCAGCTCCGACAACGCGGGACTGTCTTTGGAGAGCCGACTGAGCGCCCGCTCGATGCCCAACGCGACTTCTTTGAAGCGTGAAAACCCTCGCTCCTCCAGTGCTTCGCCTGCAGCGAGTCGCGCCTCGGGTGCGTCTGCTTCGAGGATGTCGATCAACAAATCTACTGGTTCTGCGCCGTCGATCTCACCAAGCAGTTCGGCGCTTCGTGCCAAACGCATTCCGGCGTCGACACGGTCGGCGTCCTTGCTTGCCGAGTCAACGGTCTTGCGGAGCAGCGGCAACAGTTCGCTCGACTTGCCGCTCGCAAGCTCGGCTTGTGCACGGCGCACGGCGCGCTCTGCTTGGAACAACTCCTCGAGAAGGACCGACAGGTCTACCGGCATCAATCGTTTCTACAGCCATCTACACACAGACGGAAGACCCTCTGCCTCCCACGGGTTAGGATGAGGACGTGCGATCGGTTTGGTTGATAGCGGCGGCAGGTTTGACTGTTGCGCTGGGCGCCCCCGTCGGAGGAGCCCGCGCGGCCCGCACCATCGCCTCTCCCATGCTCGCTGGAGCGCGCAGAGTTCCTTGTCCGAGCGGCATGTTGCCGGATGACGGCACATGCGTGCGCGCGAGCGATGGGGATGACTTCGCGATCGGAGAGGCGGCGCCGAATGCGCATCACGACCGATCGGGTCGCTATGTCATCTACGATCAAATCCCGCGAAGACCCGATCGTCCCGCCGACTATGATGCGTATCGCTATCCGATCGCAGCGGGCTTGGCGCATGGTCATCATGTCATCAGTGGCTACGACCTCGACAAGCCAGACGACCGCCAGCGACGGGGCGCCAAGATGCACGCGGTGGGTCACGGCGGCGTAGATCTGCCTCAAGCGAAGGGCCCCCCGATTTCGATGATCGCACTCGATCATCAAGACGGAGACGCGCGTGTGGTGTTCGTTGGGTGGCTGTTTGGAAACACCGTCATCACGCTTCACACGCTCCGTGAAGCTACGGGACCGCGTGACTATGTCTTGGTGTGGGGACACCTCGATGCCACCGTGCCGGGACTCGACAAGGGTCGTGTGTTGCG
>JAYVXK010000900.1:0-4162 GCA_043785265.1 Myxococcales bacterium
CGCGGAGATCTTGCGTGAGTTGAAGTCGCGCGCAGAAGACGAATTGGGTCAGGTAGGCGGCGCGGTCATCACAGTGCCTGCGTACTTCGATGATGCGCAAAGGCAAGCCACCAAAGACGCCGGTCGACTCGCCGGACTCGAAGTCCTTCGTTTGCTGAACGAGCCCACCGCAGCGGCGCTCGCCTACGGTCTCGACAAAAAACAGAGCGGACACTTCGCCGTTTATGATTTGGGCGGCGGCACGTTCGACATCACCATCTTGTTGCTCGACGACGGCGTATTTCAGGTCAAATCGACGGGTGGCGACAGCGCGCTCGGTGGTGACGACATGGACCGCGCGATCGCCGAGAACATGCTCCAAGACCTCGGATGGATGAAGGCCGACGACGCCAAACCCAAGTCGCTGACTCCGCATCCCAAGCTCACGCCCAATGTCGTGCGACTCTTGCTCGACCAAGCGCGCGAAGCCAAACATGCGTTGTCGACTCGCGAGTCGGTCGACGCAACCGTTCCGCTCGCGACCGGTGGCGAAAAGAAGCTCACATTCACGCGCCGCAGACTCGACGAGTTGATCGCGCCGTTGCTCGAGCGAACGGGCACAGCGTGTCGTCGCGCGCTCCGAGACGCCTCGCTCGAAGCCAAAGATCTCGATGGTGTGATTTTGGTCGGTGGCTCCACGCGTGTGCCTGCGGTGCGCGCCTACGTGAAAAAATTATTCGGACGCGAGCCTCTCGCCGACATCGACCCCGACCAAGTGGTCGCTCTTGGTGCTGCAATTCAGGCCGATTTGCTCGCTGGGCAAGGTCCTAAAGACGACGTGTTGCTGCTCGACGTGCTTCCGCTTTCACTCGGTGTCGAAGTGGGCGGCGGTGTGGTCGACAAGATTTTGCCGCGCAACACGACCATCCCGACGGCCGCCCGCGGGACCTACACGACTCAAGAAGATCGCCAGACGGGTTTCGAGATTCACGTCGTGCAAGGCGAGCGCGAACTCGCTGCCGACTGCCGGGGCCTCGCGCACTTCACACTCAAAGGCATTCCGCCCATGCCTGCGGGCATCGCACGCCTCGAGATTACGTTTCGTGTCGACGCAGATGGGATACTCAGCGTCCACGCGAAGGAATCGACGACCGGAGTGGAGCAGTCGATCATCGTGAAGCCGTCCTATGGTCTCGACGACGAGACCGTCGAGAAGATGCTCATGGAGGCGCTCGATCACGGCGAGGACGATCTCGTGGCGCGCCGACTCGCGGAGGGCCGAGTCGAGGCGGGTCGCATCATGTCGGCCACACGCAAAGCCATCACCACAGACCCCGACTTGCTCGAGCCAGCCGAGCGCGAGGGGATCGAACAGGCTCTAGCGGCTCTCGAGGTTGCTGTGAACGGTACGGACCCGGCTAAAATCACGGGTAGAATCGATGCGCTTGACTCATCAACCAAAGCCTTCGCCGGGCGCCGAATGAATCGCGCGATCGAGCGCGCCATCGCCGGCAAAAAAGTCGAAGACGTCTCACGCTCCGTCGCTGGTGCGCGCGGTGTAGACGCTCATGTCGAGGAGCACCGCCGCTGATGCCCAAAGTCATCTTTCGTGGATACGCCGAAGTCGAAGTCCCCATCGGCGCGTCTCTTCTCGACGCCGCTCAAAAAGTCCACGCGCCAGAGGGCTATGCCTGCGGTGGCGTGTGCGCGTGCTCGACGTGTCACGTCTATGTGCACGCGGGTTCGGTGCTGCTCACCGAAATGGAAGACGAAGAGAACGACATCCTCGACAAAGCCTTCGACGTTCGCGCGACTTCACGCCTCGGTTGTCAGGCGAAGATCCAAAAGGACGGCGTCGTCGAGGTCGAGATCTCCCACGAGAGTCTAGAGGCCTTCGAGAACGAACACCCCGAAGCGCGCGGCAAGTACATCAAGCGCTGAACGCCCTGTTTTTAAGGGCAATCGTCGGTCCACTGCGTTCCGCAGGGAGTGATCGGAGGCGGTCCGGCAAACACAGGACCAAGCAGCGCGGGACTCGCCGTGAATCGCAACGCGAACGACAGAGCGTCGCAGTTCGCGTTTTGTCCGTCGTTCTGCAGCGAGCTCGCGATGTCGCGGTTGGTGCACGCGAGGCTCTTGATGCCTTGATACGCGCCCGAGTCGCCGCACAAGTAGCCGCCGGGGTTCAGCGGATCGTGAACTCCCGCCAGCGAAGTGAGTAGCTTGCGCGAAGGCCAGCGTCCCGCGAGCAAGCCGTCTTGAATCGCGAAGGTGTTGTTGGGTCCGTGGATGATTTTCGCGGTGACCACGACGCTCTTGAGTTCCACCTGAAATTGCGACGACCCGCTTATGGCCGCAAACTCGATGTACGTCGCATTGAGCGACGCCACGATCACGTCGTCTTTCACATAAGCCGAGTTGTCCGCGTTGTCTGTCGTGGGAAGGTACGGAGGCGCGACACCGCCAACGAGCGATCTCGGATCCACCGTCCAAACGTCCTTGCCCATGTATTGCGGCACCATGGGTGTTCCGCCATCTTGTACGCCGTCGGTGCCGTTCGAGAGAAAGATCGCGCCCTCGACCTGGGTATCGTTCGCGGTGCCGTTGTAGTCGCGCAAACGGAGGAGTAATCCAACGCGGCCTTTGGCTAGCCGAGTATTGATGGTCTTCGGATTGAACACGTCTGCATACGAAGTGAAGTTGGCTAGGAGCGCACCCGCAGAGTTGTCGCGTCCGCGCCCGTCGTCGCAAACTGTTTTGCCTGGGGCGTTGCACGATTTTGGTCCGGGGCATGTGCAAAAACCGTCGAGGTCGTAGCCAACCGTCTCGCCATTGCCGGCGTCTGGCTCGAAGACGAGCGATTGAGTCGCAAAAATAAGTTCCCCTGCATCTCCGCCGCCTGGGTCATCCCGATCGGGACGGGGAGGGAGCCGCGCATGATTGCAGTTGTCTCCGTCAATCGCTGCGTCGTTTGCCGGAGGCGCCGCGTCAGCGCCGGAGTCCGTGCCAACGAGCAAGGTCGAGTCGTAGATTGCACACGCGTAATAAGTTGCGAGCGCAAGCATCGCCAAACCGATGATGACGAGACGCCGCGTAGTCACCCGACACTAAGCAGTTCGACTTCGAACACGAGCGTCTCGTTCGGCCCGATGAGCGGCGGAAAGCCAGCCGCGCCATAGGCCATTTCAGATGGAATCGTGAGCTTGCGGACCTCGCCGATCTTCATCCCAGGGACGCCCTTGTCCCAACCTTCGATCACATTGCCCGCACCCAACTTGAAGCCGAAGCCTTTGCCGCGATCGCGGGAGCTGTCGAACTTTTTGCCGCTGGTGAGTGTGCCGACATAGTGCACGGTCACGCGGTCCCCCGATTTGGCCTCTGCGCCGGTGCCCGCTGTCAGGACTTCGATGACGAGTTCGCTCATGGCAACCATTTTTGCACCAGAGCGGCCCGCGGCGTCAAGAGTGGACAATCGGCCAAGATTTGCGTCCGTTGGGTGTCAGTTTGTTCGCGGTCTGCCAGCGGATGGATCCTCGCGTAGGATTGCACGTAGGAAGCTGTCGGTCGCGTCGCGCGTTGGTTGAGCGTTGCTCGTTCTGGTATTGACCACGCTGCGGATGTTCCGCAGACGTGCCGTCGCATCGAGTCGGAGGTCACGAGTGTCGTTGATGGGGCAAGTGCTCGGGACGGGCGTCAAGGTCATGGTCGCGGTGGGCGTCGTGGCTGGGCTCGGACTCGGTGTGTGGTTTGGCTCGCAGTCGATGTTGCGCAAATCGTCAGAGCGCGAGCTCGGTCAGGCTTGGGTCGCATTCGCCAAGTGCACTGTGGGCGAAGCACCTCTCGCAGGCGAGACGCCGAGCGTGAGGTTCCGCGCGATCCAACTGGGCGCGTCGGCGAGCGATTGGCCGACACGATGTGGCGTGTTTCAGGGCAATTTGTTCAATGCGTCGCATCGCGCCGCGCGCTTTGGTGTGCGCAACTTCGAAGACGACGTTCCTCGCGCAGACCTCACGACAGACATGCAAGCCTTCTCGATCACTCCCGAGCAGCTCGACAAACTCTTCAAGGACGCGGCGACGTTGCCGGCCGCATCGGCGCCGTTCGACTTGCACACAGTGGTCGACGCACCGCCGCCTGCCGATCTCGTGCGCTTGTCCAAACTCAAACCTCTCGCACAAGGACC
>JAYVXK010000901.1:0-4157 GCA_043785265.1 Myxococcales bacterium
TCACACGAACTAGCCTAGGAAAAAAAGCAAGTTCAAGGGTAACTATTTTGTTTGACAGGTAACGTACGTGACCATATAGGTCATGTAACAACCTCATCAGGAGGGTTACATATGGCTGCTAAAAAAGGTGCGAAGAAGTCCGCTGCTAAGAAGACCAAGACCACAAAGAAGGCCGCTGGCAAGACTGCCAAGAAGTCGGCCAAGCGATCCGCCAAAAAGGGCGGCGCTAAGAAAAAGGCTGCAAAAAAGCCAGCTAAAAAGGCTTCAGCCAAAACCGGGCCTGGGAGGTCCGCCGGAAAGCGTCCTACCGGCGGTAAGAAGGCAGCAACAAAGGCTGCTCCCCCCGCTGGTGTTCCGTCCATGTTGGGCGGCGCGCCGACTTCGAGCCACGGGCTCGACGACGGCGAAGAATAGGCGCTCCGGTAACGGTTCTACTCTGAGTGGAACCGATGGCAGAAGGCGTCTCCCGCAAGGGGGGCGCTTTCTGTCATTTAGGGGTCTGCGTGTCGGGGCAATTGTAAAAGCAGCAGTGACTCAGCCGCCACTCTTATAGAGAGCAAAAATCACGGCCCACGCCATTCCGAGCAACACGACGAACACAGATGCACTCGCAATGTTGAGTTTGATGAGAGCTCGTCGACTGGTGACGACGCCCCAACCCATCGCGAAAGTCGAGAGTCCGTTCGCGAGGTGGTAGCAAACGCCAAGCGTGCCAAGCACATAGACGATGAGGGTCGGAGCATGCGTGCGCATTTCGTGCGCGATGTCCGCGAACGGCTCGGCGTGGCCTTCTACCAAACGCGGATGCAGCAACGCCAGCCACAGATGTGCGCCGATAAAAAGCATCACGCCCACGGCACTCAGTCTTTGCAGCAGGTACTTGAGATTCGCAAAGAAGCCGTAGCGCACGTTGTTGGGTCGGGTGGTGAGCAAGCGACCAAAGCCCCACACGGAGTGCAACACGAGCGGGAGCAAGACGACGATCGCCGTGAGCAACTGCGCGACGGGATGCGGGTAGCTCGTCACCGACTGTTCCCACGCATCAGGTCCGCGGAACGCCGAGAGGTTGTTCCACAGATGGATGAAGGTCCACACGCTCAGTGGCGCGACGGCCAAAAGCGATCCCAAACGCGCGCGCAAAAAGCCTGCAGAAGGCGCGGTCACTGTTGTCGCGGCGCTCATCGATTCGCGTGATCTAGGTCGGTCCGGCGTGCGATACAAGTGCCATGCGCGCAAGCGGCTGGTTGGGGTTCTGCCTATGTTTTTGCGGGTACAATGCGTATGCGCAGTTGACCCAACACGGCGAAATCGCACCGAAGACGATCCTGGCGGGGTCGATACATGATGCCACCGGCATGGTCGTCGACAGCGTCGGCGCGGGGCGCTTCTCGTGGCAAGCCTCGTTTGACACCGGCGACGACCAATACGTCGAAGTGCCCGAGTGCGCAGGCCGCGGAGCAATCGCGATCGATGGGGTGCGCTACGCCCCTTTGCACGGCTCGTTCATCGTGCGCGTGCCTCGTGGGCACCATGAGATGTCCGTGGCGATCGATGTGTCGAGCTACGAAGGTCGCGTGACATGCTCCGGTCCATTTTCGCTGGGCGCGCTCACGCTCACTCGCGACGGCTTTCAGTCGATTGACTTTGCGAGCCCCGAATCGCTCGGCGGTCACGCGGTGCTCTACGTTCCACACCACCACGACGCGACGGCTGCAGGTCCGATGCTCGTCGGCCTGCATCCATGGAATGGTTCGATGTGGACTTATGCCGCCATCACG
Organism: Myxococcales bacterium; assembly: GCA_043785265.1. GTDB lineage: Bacteria > Myxococcota_A > Polyangia > Polyangiales > Polyangiaceae > JANYHY01. Next base: position 1,779 of record JAYVXK010000901.1, read on the forward strand.
GAGCTCGTTCGCGAGGCAGACGCCAGTGACGTCGTCCTGCTCATGCCAAGCGGTCTCGGAAATTCGCTGTACACCGCGGCCCCGGAAGCGGAGGTCTTTCGCGCGATTCACGCGGCCGAAACGAGCCTCGCCATCGATCCACGGCGTGTCTCGCTTTGGGGCGCATCGATGGGAGGCGCAGGCGCCACGACGATCGCATTGCACAGGCCGGATGCTTTCGCATCGATCACGAGTTTTTTTGGCGACTCGAAATACGATGTCGCGACCTACGTTCGATCGATCCTTCCAACGCCCGAGGCAGCCCACCTGGTCAACGCACTCGACATTGCCGACAACGCGCGGCACGTCCCGATCTGGTTGATTCATGGGGAGGCTGACTCCGTCTCGCCGATCGCGCAGAGCGAGATGCTCTCGCGCGACTTGTCTGCGCGTCCTGGATACGCCGTGCGCTTCGACCGCGCACCAGGCGAAGGTCACTCGGGGCGGCTCGTCGCACGGTACGCGTCGGAGTTGGTGAAGCTCGCTGCCGCCGCTCGCTCGCCGGAGCACCCTTCGCGCGTCACGTTTCGATCGGTCCGCCCGCAAGACACCCAAGCGTATGGCGTGCGACTCGTCCGCGCGGGCGTAGGGGACGCGGCATTCGATGTAGAATACAACGGCAGCGTGGTGCGGCTCATTTCAGCCACGAACGTCACGATGCTCGCGCTCTCGAAGGGTGCCCTCGGTGCGCCAAGTGGCGCTCGCGTCGATGTTGGGGCGAGTCGGGTGACCGTGCGATGGGAGTGATTTGATCGCTTCGTCTCCGGTCGGTCCCACGATAGCCTCGACGAACATGGTGGATTGGTCGCGGTCGCGCGCGCCGCTCGTCGTCGTGCCGTTCGTGGCCATCCTGGCGCTCGCGTTCGGCCTGCGCATTGGCGCACGCGATGATTTCCAAGCAGCCATCGTGCAGGCCGCTCCTCAAGGCAAAGGACAATCCGCGCTGCACTGGCAGATGATGACGATTCGCGATCGACAATCGGTGCAAGAGACCGTGTCCCTGCCGGCGAATGTCACCGCTCACGCCAACGGGAAGAGCGCGACACTGAGCGTGACGACGAACGCCGACGGTGTGGCAGAGATGTCTCTCGAGTTGGGTGACCTGCGCGCGGGCGACGCGGTGACGTTGCGTGTGACCGATGACGCTGGGCAAGTGCTGGGCGAAGGCATGACGACCATCCGGGCGCCACCTCGCGGGCCAGTCGAACGACATTGGATCCAACCTTCCAAGCGTGAGGGGCGCGTCGGCATCGACGTGACATTGCGCGGCGGACGACTCGCTCCTGGGCATGCCGCTGAAGCGTGGGTGCGATTGACGGATCAGACCACGCAGCGGGTTCTGTCTGGAGCGACTCTCTCGCTCACGCCAGAAATCGGCCTCAATGCTGCCGCTTCCGGACAGAGCTGCGACAACGGCTGGGCGCGCATGGAGCTCACCCCGTTGGCTCACGTGGTCGGACTGACGATCGATGCGCGCGCCCAACACGACGAGGGTACGTGGTTTGGTGCGCTTCCGGTTGCGCCGGGCGCGCTCGTGGTCGAAGCGCCAACTCGCGTGCCGGAAGGTGCGCTCGCGTTCGATGTGGTCGCGCCAGGCTCGCAGTCGTTGGCGTATGTCGAAGTCGATGACGATGCGGGTCGCGTGTTCGCAGAAGCAGTTCCGTTGCTCGGCAACGGCACTCCGCGCGCTCATCTGAAGACGCAGCCACTGAAAGCAGGGCGCTACTGGATCGTGACATCCGGCGAGCCCAGTGGCGCGGAGACCATGAGCGGGGTCACTCTTGCGTGGCCGGTCCAGGTCGGCGGTGAAGCGCACGCGTGTGATGGTGCGGACGACTCGGGCTTCGTTCCTGCTGGTTTTCCGCGCTGGACCGCCATCGATGGGCGCATCGACCAAGAACATCATGCGGCCGAGCGTCGCGATCGCGGTCTCACGCTCGGCGTTGGATCGCTCGCGATTGCCGCGGTGTTGGAGACACTGCTGCTGTTATTGAGTGCGCGGCGCACCAGCCTCGAGTTGTCCAAGCTCGCGCTCGACGCAGACGCACCGTCGCTTGCGCCGACACGTCGGCGAGGGGCGCTCGACATCGCGATCGCTCTGTTGCTTCTGCTCTTGGGACTGGGGCTCTTGGCGTCGTTCGCGACCTGGCGTGGAGGCCCCCACTAATCGCGGCGATTTGACCCAAGTGCGCGCACGGTGAAACACGTCTAAGCTTTCACCGTGCGTTCACGCCTCCTCACCACTCGCGCGCTCCTCGTCGCTCTGACGTTTGCGGTCTGTTCGAGCGCCTTCGCGCAGGACTTTGATCCGAACGGTCGACACCATCCAGTTCCTCATCC
>JAYVXK010000902.1:0-13110 GCA_043785265.1 Myxococcales bacterium
ACGGCCCGCAGCCCGTAAAACACGGTGAGTTGTCGATGGGCTGACTGCGGCGACATTCTTGTCGAGCATCATGAACGTGAGGCGGCGATAGCCCTCCAAGGGATTTGCATCAAAGAAGTTAACGATGGCAACGCGCTCATGTTCCTCAATCCAATGATCGCGAGGGACGAGCGCGTTGTGCTCGTTGACCTTCCCATAGCGTTTCTTCCAGTCGAAGAACTTGCCACGAGCGACACCGATCCAAGTGACGAGACGCTCCGACGGAAGTTCCGTCTTGTCTGACCACGCATTCACGAAGTCTACGACCTCATCACGGAGGTCGTGGGGAACCCATCTTCCTGTCAGGGCTCCCCAAGTTCTTTTTTTAGTTTGATGTGCTCCTCGCTGATCTCAGCGATGACAGCATCCTTGCGGACCAGCTTTGCCTCGAGGTGTGCAACTCTGTCTTCGAGCGCCTTCTCGCGACTCGGTGCCAGCCTAGGCGTGTCGAGAGCCGCTCCCATGCGCTCGAAGAGTTGGCGCTGCCAGTCGTAGAAAACACTCGGCTGAATGTTCGCCTCGTTGCAGATGTCCGAGACCGGAACCTTGTCCACGAGATGACGACGAAGGAGAGCGGCCTTTTGCTCGACGGTAAAATGACGGCGATGGGTTTTGGTCATGACAGGCTCCAAGTCGTGTGGGTAGCACGACAGCAAGACCGTCACGATTCAGCAGGGGCAAGACAAGGGCAACCTAGGGAGCCTGTCGGGCTCTCGCGGCTTGCGACGCACCACGGCCCATCAGCTGTCCTTGCACGCGAGGACGAGAGGAAGGGCAGCATCCGCATGCGCGATGCCGAGCGCGCGATGAATGCGAACCAATCAGAAGAACCGCTAGCCGGTAGTCGCCCTCCGTCCATGCACGCCCCAGCGTTGTCCCACGCGATCCTCGCCTGCAGGACCACCGTGTAGCTCAGGCACACAGCCCGCTTGCTCGGTTTGGTAGGAAACCCCTCTTGCTCCAGGTCCGCACGAAGCAATTCGACCAGCCCGGCCGCTGGCTGCACGCTACCGCTGGGAAGACGTTCGACGAGGCCGATGATAATGAGAAACTCAATGGTCGACTGGAAGTCGAGTGTGGCGGAGGGCGGCATCTCATCTGCCATCGATTGCGCTGCAGAGACGAACGCGGCGACGAGCGTTTGCCGGAACTCCGTTTCGTCGTCGATCATCGAGCCCTCCTAATCCTCGCTCGTCAGCGTACAGTGATCGGCGTGCAGGTGGAGGTTGAACATCTTGGTTGCCGCGCACGACGTAACTCGCGCCACCGCAGTCTGATCGCAGCGCCGACCCACACGTGCATGATCCGCCGAAGCGATCAACAGCCGTGAATTGTGCGCGTTGCTGCTCCTACGCCGCGTGGTCCAGCTTGCCGAGTTCGGTCGCGACATCCGCGGCTGCCGCGGGATGCTTCGTCAAGGCACGAGCAAGCGCGCGCTCGATCTCTTTCCACATCGGCAAGGTGAGGAGCCGTGCCCCGAGCTCGAACTGCCCCGTGAGCTTGGCGAGCAGGTTTAGCGTCGCAGCAATCGACGCCATCACCTTAGCCTGCTCAAGAGGTGTCGCGCCTTCTTCGTTCTGCAGCTTCGTCATCAGCTCGTGAGCCATCTGCTCGAGCGCGGCGGCCTTCGCCAAGACGCCCTCGGGCACGACGCCGAAGGTTGCGATCGCTCTCTCGGCCACGCGAGGAGCGGGGACATCCGTCCCACTTACGCGACCACTTACTTTATCGATCATCATGATCGGTTCGTCCCATGATGTAATCGGAATCGCGTAAGTGGCATGCAAGTGGGCTCGTGCGCGAAGCGTCGGCTTTGTTGCCCCTTTGAGCCAGTGGCTAACGGCGACCCGACTTACGCCCACTTGCATCGCGATGTCGTCCTGGCGCGCGCCGACCCTCGCCAGGAGCGCGGCACCACGGGACCTTTCAGGCTTGTATGTCTTCATGTCGACCTCCTCCACTTACAATTTGAGATTTTGACCCCGTCGCAGCCCACTTTCGCCATCCCCCGGTCCTGAGACCCCCACGACTGTCGACCGGGGTATTGCGCGCGCTCGGTGGGCATCACAACGCGCCGGTGAGGACGCGGTGCGGGCACGCCTCGTGTGTGCGACTCCGAGGCTCACAGAACGCAACGTCGTTGAAATGAACCGCGCTTACGCGTCGCTAGTTCGTTTGACATGGGAACGCTAATGGCTAGTTGGTTTATGGCATTAGCGCGCAGACGACTTCGCGAATGGACCGAAAAGCGGCGTGGGGACGTGGGGACAGCGGTGAGCGAACTCCAGTTAGTCCGATCGCGTGCGCGCGCGCAGGACAGGACAATAGGGAAATGGCACCACAATGTCCCCACCACCCCACGCAGACCCCACGTGGGATTGTCGCAACCCCGCGATGTGTGGACATTGGAGATTGTGGGGACCACCCTCGAGGCAATGACCGCGCGCACGTCGTCGGAAGCAGCTACTGGAGATTGCACCCTACGATGTCCCCACATCCCTACGAGCATCATGCGACGCCTTCCCGTTCGAGCCAGTCGCTGAATGTCTCCTCGATCGGTGGCGCAGGCGCAGCGCTCGTAGCTGGGGCGACCTCTTGCGTGGTGCCGGAGACGCCCCAGACTCGTGCCGCGCGTTCCTCTGCCGTCGACAGCTCGACTCCACGCCAACCGTCCAGCGTGTTCATGCCCTCGCGCACGTTGCCCGGTTGGACGCCGTGTTCGCGCAGTCGTGCCGCGAGTCTGCGCGCGCCCATGGGCTCGTAGCCGCTCTCCTTGCACCACTCCTCGTACGTCGTCCGCAGTGTCTTGCGAGCGATGCGACCTCCGGCCTTGAACGTGAGCCGCAGCGCGAAGAACTCGCCGAGCACGTCGCTCTCTTGCCGATATTCGGCCGTTGCGCGCAGCACCGCCGGAGGCTCGCCGAGGCCCTGCTTCTGCCACGCAACGCAGCCACGCACGCACCAAGCGAGGATGCCTGGCAACTCAGCGCGAAGCCGCTCGCCAAGCGTCTTGTCGCGCTCCTCGGGCGGAATCGTGACCGTCCACGGAACCAGTCGCATGCGGCGCCAGATGCCTTCATCGTCCCCACGCACCATGGGCTTGTGGTTGCCCGCAATGAACAGCTTGTGCGTCGGGACGAATGACCAGAAGTCTTCGCGCATGCGCCGCGCCGTGAGCACATCACCACCAGTAAGGTCTTTCACGAACGCTTCGTCGAACGCTTGACCCGATTCAATCTCCGCGCACGTCACGAACCGACGTCCAAAGAGCGAGGCGAGTTCGGTCGGATGTCGCTCGCCTTTCGCGCGAAAGAGAAGTCCTCGTGGTGCAGGTGCAGCGTAGTCGCCGAGCATCGCGTGGATCGTTGACAGACACGTGCTCTTCCCATTGGCGCCACCGCCGAAGAAGAACCCCAACGCGTGTTCTCGCGTGAGTCCCGTAAGCGAATAGCCGAGCATGCGTTGGAGGTACCGGACGAGTTCGTCGTCGCCTCCCATCGCTCGCGTGAGAAACGCTTCCCACACGTCGCATGTCGCCGCGACATCGAACGTGACCGGTGCGATTTTGGTGAGGAGATCCGCTCGACGATGGGGACGCAACTCACCGGTGACCAGATCGAGCGTGCCGTTCTGGACGTTGAGCACCTGTGGATCGGCGTCGAGCGCGTTGTGGTGGACCGCGATACTCGAGGTACTTCGCGCGAGCGTGATCATCGCTGCAAGACGCCGCTCGTTCTGCGAGCCAATACACCACGCGAGCACGCGCTCGGCGTCTTTTTTGGAGGTCGCTGCCGCTTCGTTTTGAGGAGCTGCCGCGAACACCTGATTGGCGACAGTGAGTTCTGCGAGTGCCTCCTCGACCAACTGCCGAGCCGTAGCCTTGGCCGCGCGCATAACGGCGCCGTTGTCGTCGAGCTTCCAGCACTTGCCGTCCCAAGCGATCCACCGCGACCACGCGCCGACGAAGCGCAGATCGTCGCCGTGAAGCTCCACGAGCCGCTCTGCGTTGCGCATGTCCGTGCATCGATGTGTGACGCCGCCGCTCACGCCGCCACCTCCAATCCTGCTCGCCGCCGAATGGCTCCAAGCGCAGCGGGTTGTCGTTCAATCGCCGCCCGCAGTGCGTCGGGCGGAATCGCAGCGATGAGATCAGAAATGCTTCGGGCTCCGCAATGCGCGTGCGAGCACACGAACGCGCCGAGCTTCGCGCGGCTGGTCGGCGGCATCAGCACCGTGCTCGAGTCGTCCCCCCGACCGCGACCGTCGGAGTGCTCGGTCCACCATGGACATCGCACGGCGTACTTTCCATCGGGTAGCGACCGCCCGATCCAATCGGCGGCGTCGAACGCAACACCGAGGAACGAGTCAGCGACGGGACCCACAACGGAGTTGGAAGTCGGTCGCGCTCGCTCCCGCGAGAGGTCGATCAGCCACTCTGGAAGTTCTGCCAACGCGGTCTCGCTCGGCAGCGCTCCCACATCCCACGCGTACTCGCGGAGCGTATCGGGATGAATGCTGGGAGCTGCAAGAACATAGCCTCCCGCTGCTTTCATCTCGACGTTGGCGCAGCCGCGGAGTGGACCGTTGCGAAGTCGGTGCTCGGGTGCGCGAAACAGGTAATGCAGTCCACCCGAGCCGGTAATCGCCCGTGGCGTCATGGGAAGTTGACCATGTTGTCGCTCAAGCGCACCAAGCTCCTCATCGCCGACCTTCCCATCGCGCGTGTCCACATCGAGCACGGCAAGGCCGGACGCGCCGCATGCGATAGCGAGGTTCAAAGAGGAGTGCCGACGAAACCAGTCGCGGATCATGGCTCCGTCGATCGTCGCGTCGTAGACGCCACGAGGCGCGAGCTTGCCGAAAGGCTGCTTGCCTCGTGGCGCGCATGGGAAGACGTGCCACCCTCGCGCCGCGTACCGCAGCGCATACGACAGCACATGACTCACGCGGCCTGGCGGACGTTGCCGTCCTCGGCACCGAGCCGGTCGCGAGCGATGTCCGCCCATTCGCTGCTCTGATCGAGTCCGATGAATCGTCGGCCCGAGCGAAGCGCGGCCACGCCTGTTGAGCCCGAGCCGCAGAACGGATCGAGCACCACGCCGCCTGGCGCGCAGATCGACACCGCGCGCGTCATGATCGAGACCGGCTTCTGCGTGATGTGTACGCGCTCGCGCATCGGCACGGGTGCGCTCGTCCACGTCCCAGGCAACACGCCGATGTCCTTGCCTCGACCCATTGGCCCTTTGCTGCCCCACACGACGTACTCCGCGTCGTTGCGGAAGCGGCCCATTTGCGGACGCGCTGCGCCTCCCTTCGACCAGACCGCGATGCCTCGCCACACAAACCCAGACACCTGCAGCACGTCGGTCACCGTCGGGAGCTGTCGCCAGTCGCTGAACACGCACGCGGCAGCACCCGACTTGAGCACGCGGTGCGCCTCGGTCAGCCACAGCTGACACCACAGGAAGAACGCGCGCTGATCGCGATTGTCTCCATCGAACGCGGGCCCGTAAACTGCGGAACCCGATTGAGAATACTTGTTTCGCGCGGGTCGGCTGCGGTCTGCTGCCGTCATGCCGCCGCTCGAATAGGGTGGATCTGCGACGAGCGCGTCGATGCAGTGGTCCGGAAGCTCGCGCAACCGAGCAATCGCCTCCGCGTGCTCGATGATCCAATGCTTTCGACCGCTCAAGACATCCGTCAGACTCATGGTTTGCTCCGTTGACGCAGGGTTTCACACGCGAGGTAGACACAACCGTCGAGCAACTCTTCAGTCGCCTCGCGCTTCCAATCACGAGAGTCGGGAACGGGTCGGAGCGGTCCGTATTGCTGGCGGCCCATTCGGAGTCGCGCGGCGATGGCCTCGAGCACCAGCAGCTCGCCCTCGCCGAGGTCACGGCACTTGCCGATGAGTGCGAGGAACGCCGCTTCGCGAGGTGTTCCGTCGATGCGCGGCGTCATCGCGGTCCCAAGGCGGGAAGCGCCAAAGCTACTCGGCACATGCTTCGCGAGGCGACCTGACTCCACTCTTCTGGTGTGATTTTGAATCGCTCAAAAAGGGCGACACGCACACGCTCGGGCGGTCGCGAATGCCCAGCGAGCCAGTTCCACAGGTATTGCTGCGGCACGCCGAGATCGCGTGCGAGATGGCTCTTGGTGAGGCGCGCGGAGAGCATGGGACGAAGGCGGCAGGCAGCGACGGAGAGTTGGCGGAGACGCATCCCCTATCACTACTCATTCAGGCGTACGTCGCACAAGGTGTCTCGAACCAATAACAAATCTTTTTGTTGTAACGCTACATGGTGCAACGTATGCTCACTCTCCGTGCGTACCACCATGCTCTCCGAGCGCGAGCGAATCGCGGTGCAAACCTATCTCGCCCGCATGTATCGAGAGCTAGGAAGCGACCAGGCGATCGCCGAGCGAATTGGTGCCTCTCAGCAGACCGTCAACAAGGCGCGTCTCTACGCCGCCGTCGGGCCGCTGGTGTCCATGGGTCTCTACGCGCACCTCAAAACGTCGCGGGAGGAGTTCCTTCGAAAGCACGCGCTTCCCGAACGGGCACTCATCCTCGATGCCGCCAACCCCGATCACTATGACGCCGTCGTGCGTGCGATCGGCAAGGCGATGTCGTTGCCACCGGACGACGTTGAAGGCTTTCTACAAACCGCGCGGCGCGGGGGACAGGTATCGCTCGATCGCGTGCCCGGCGCCCTCGAAGCGTTTCGAGTGACCAGGGCCGCAGCCGGGCGAGCGGTGCAAGACGAGGACGAACTTGCGGAACTCGAGCGTAAGACGACGCGGCGCGGGAAACGAACTCGCTAGCGAAAGACGCAATGGCACGAGCCACTTTCGTTGGCTCGGCTCGTCGACGTTCTGCTGTCGTTGGCCCGCTCGCTTCAAGGTGTTCGAGCCGCCAGCGACTCGGTCGCGAATCTCACGAGTTGGGCACGATCCACACGGTCTCGGTGAACACGCGTTACAGCGATCTGAAGCAACTCTCCAGTCGCCGCTGCGATGTGGTTCGAGAGCAGTGTTCCGGCATCGAACGCCTTTTGGACGAAGGCAGTGTCGGTCGACCCAGGCTTGGACTGAGCCACGAACCCATCTAGACGGCTAACGGCCGCTGTGTCGGCGGTTCTGAACATGAACGGCAGATCCGCCGCTCCCAGCTCGAGCCAAACGTAGACGGGCTTCTCGCCGAGCAAGGAGCTCGTCATTTGAAGGAAGCGGGCGACGTCATGAGCGATGTCGGCGAGGCTGTAGACATGCGGCTGTCGCACGGCTGCAAGTGTCACGGCCATGCCAAGGAGGCCGGCACAGCCCCATGTCCAAGTGCGGTCAAAGCGCAGCTCGGGGTCGACGTGGCGAACCCGGATTCCACGGGGGTCTGGATCTTCGAGTTCCGCGCTCGCATCGATCGGGAACGCAGAACGGACCTGTGCCAAGAATGCGTATTCCTCATGCTGCTGAAAAGAGGACCGGCAAAGGTCGTCTGAGACCACGCGAACCGTGCAGTGTCGATACGCACGCCTCCAACCATCACGCGCTTTGGGTTCGGACTCGCGAACCATCACGTCCCACCGGAAGTAGATGTGTCCAGGTTCTTGCGGCTTTGGAAGAAGCGTTGCGGGATGGTCGATCGGGGTCGTGTCTTGGGGCGCACGTTCGCTCAATACGCCCTGGTGGCGCCCCGAGTTCCCTTCCGCGCCGAGATCGGCCTCTTGCTCAGCGTGGTGCTTCCAAGCGCGAAGCAAGTCCACGGTGTATTTGCTTTTGTCCGCATCGACGAGCTTGGCGTGCCTCCGACAGAGCCAGATGCCGTTGTCGATGTCGCGGCGTTCCTCGTCAGTCTGAGAAGGATCGTACCGAGCGGAACCTGGGGCAGCGCCTTTGATGTGGCTCGCCTCGCCTAGGTTGACTGCCTTATGTTTCTCGGAATGCGGTCCACTCGTCGCTTCTCGGCAATCCGGCTTTGAGCAGCGGCCCTGAGCGCGCAATGCCAACGTACGACGAGTCTCCTTCGAAAAGTTAGCGCCAGTCCGCCCCTTCGTCTTCCGCGTCTTCCCGGAAGAGGGTCCCACACGCAGCTTCTCGACTGTCGCGGCAGGAAGCAATCGCTCGTCTGTAATCGGTGCTCCAAAACTGCCAAGTTGAATCCTCACGTCGGCGGTCCTACTTGCAACCGGCAGGATGACCGTCGATGCTGCAGGCATGCTCGCGCCGTCTTGCCACGGTCCTGGCGCGCCGGTCCCCGCCCACACCAGCTGGTCATCGAGTGCTCCGTCGAGAGCTATTGTGACGGATGGTTTGCGCGGCTTCCACGAGACATTTTTGATGCGACCGAAGTAGTCGTGATCGAAAAGGGTAAGTCGGCGAAGGCGCGCATCTTCCCCGCCGTTCGCGCTGCGAAGCGCAGTGAGTCCCGATACGGAGAAGACGAAAGCATCAACGTCGTCCCACGGAGCGGTGCCGACCGTGCCAACGAGCTTTCCTTTTGGCTGCGGGTACCAACTCTTGAGATCTGCCGTGAACTCGCGACAAGGCCAGTCGAAGCCGTTGTCAGTCTTTTCCGAGTAGCGTCGGAGAGGGGCGCTGGCGGCCAGAGCCACGAACGGCTTGTGGTCGAACTGTTCGCTGCGACAGAGAAAGTCCTCCGCTCGGAACGCGGCGCGCAAGCGCGCCAGGAATTCGCTCCCTTGCATTTTCTCCACAACGGTACGAGCTACCGTTACGTCAGCTTCGGCGGGTTCAGGTAGATCGGCAGGGAGAGCCAGGTCGATTCGCCCGAACGCGAATCGCCATGGAGTGCCCGCGTCGTGGACCTGCACAAAACGAAGAAGTGCGTACTTCCCCGCCGCGACAGATCGCTCTACCAGCAGGAGCAACTCGAGCCGCTGCTCCTCTGCGCCAAGCGGCCAGGGCATCCACTCCATCACAGCGATCATAGTGGAGATCCAAAGGCGCCGGCAGCCCGAAGCTCCGCCCTTAAGGTGCCGAGCTGGTCCGGTCACTCCGCGCACGACGGACTCGACGCGCGGGAAGCCTCATGACTTCCAACCGCCGCTAAATTCAAGCTACGGTTCCGTCAAACATGGACTGCAAGAACCGCAAGAACCCGACGGCCTCGCGGTACTGATTCACAAGCTCTTCCCTGGTGCCGTCCACCGCGTTCGCAGCGAGATTCCCATGCGCTAGCACGTTACGGCTCTGACCAAGGCGCATGAACGACCGCATGCCTTTTTGCAACTCTTGGTCAGCCTGTAGCCGCTTGGTGGCGGCGTCCTTGAACTGGTCACCAAAGAACGCGAAGAACTTGTTCGCATTGCTGGCATCCCAATCAAAGAGGGAATGATACTGGCGTTCGAGCGCCTTCCTCCTGACGAACGTGACAAGTCGCGCGTCGTTGTACCGAGCGACGAAACGCTCGATCATTGAGGTGACCTGCTCCTCGAAGAAGCTCCCGCACGCCAAGACGAGGAGCTTCTTGAAGTTCGCGTCCGCCTCAAGAGCGAGAGAGACCTCGCCGCTCTTGTCGAGGAACTCAAGCAAGGACTCGAAGCGATCGAGGATGCCGTCAATGACCGTCAGATCCTCCATGCATCAGCCCTCGAGGAGAATCGTTCGGGCGCGTTTCAACCGGATCTCGACCCGCGACTTGTCTGTGCTCTTGGCGCTCGCCGCGCTCATGAAGTCCGGGCTGTTCTTCAGTTCCTGAACCTTGCTCGCTTCGATTGGGATCACAGCGGACTTCTTATTGTAGGCGTCGCTGCACGCTGCTGCGAAGACCGCCTCAAACACCGTGACGTTGAGCTTCTTCGCATGCGTTCCATACGCTCCCGACGGGAGGCTCGCAGAGGCGGCGAGGAAGTCGCTGAAGATGGCCTCCAGATGCTGCAATACTTCCGGTGACGCCTTCTGCATGCGCTTCGAGAACTGGTTGAGAAAGTGTGTCATCGACGGCTTGTACTCCTTGCCCTCGAGCAGCATTGCGAAACCGCGGAGGAGCACCTCGACGTCGCGCATACGAAGGTCAGGCTCCTCTACCCCTGTAATGCGACGCCACCCCGGCGCGACATTCAACTTGTAGAGCAGAGAGTAGAAATCCGAGTGGTAGAGACTCGTGCGGATCTCCTGCGGTGTGAGGTTGACGCCTCCGGTATTGAGTCGGTGGAAGATCTCGTAAACGGATGAATCATCCTCGCGGGGAGCGTTCTGTTTCACAACGACACACCGAATCGTCCTCATGTCGAGCGTGGTGCGATCGTCCGCGAGCGTGTCGTAGTTCAACCCCTGAAGGCGATTCGCCTGGCTGAGCAATTTCGCGGGAAGATCAAGATTGAAATTCGAGAACAAGGTGTCGTCGGCGATCACGTGCTGCTCGATGCGACCGTCCGCGTCGACCTGCCGACGGATGACCCCGCGCTTCTCCATTCGAGGAAATCGCTTGCTGACGAAATAGAACAACGACAAGAGTCGTTGTTGGCCGTCGATCACGAGGAACTGGTTGCGCCCTTTCTCGTACAGAAAGATCTGCGGCACAGGGAGTCCCATGATGACGGACTCGATGAGCTTCGACGCGCGACGGATGTCCCACACGTAGTTCCGTTGGAATGCCGGAACGACGAAGATCCCACGCTGGATGAAGTCGACAATCGTCTTTACGTTAAAGTCGTTTGGTGTTGATGTGAGATCGTACTCGTCGATCGAGATGTCGTCCTCAGCGGTCTCGTCGTGGTGGTCGTCCTCGAGCCAGTCGTCGTTGTTGTCGCTAGTCATTGGCAGCGATCGTAGCGCAGGGCGTAGCCCACGCGACCTCGATTTGGCGCGCACCGATCGTTGCGTGCATAACTCACGTTCTTATCGCTTGCCACGCCGAGCTCGCAGCGCTTCCATTCCGGCATGGACGCGGCGCTGCTCGAGGGGATCGCCGACGCGCTCTACCGTGAGGTCGGTGAAGATCCGGTCGACGCGGTGTCGCCTGTGCGGCTCGCTCGTGCGTTGCTCGGGCGCGATGCGGTGACCGTCGTTCCGCGGCAAGCGCTGCGTGGAGACACCGCGATGCTCGTCCTCATCAACGATCGTTGGCGCATCGTCGTGCGGCGCGACATCAACGACGCAGAGCTCGGACACACGATCGCACACGAGCTCGCGCACTGGGTGCTGCGACGTGAAGGCGAGCCGGACACCGAAGAAGCTTGCGACTACCTCGCTGCTGCGCTCGTCGCACCGTCGCGAGCATTCCGCGCCGCCATGCGCATACACGGCGCCGATCTGGCCGCTCTCGCGGACGACTTCCGCACCACACAGAGCCTTGTCGCCCTTCGGTGGGGTGAGAGCTGCGGCACTGCACTCGCCCTTGTGCGGCCCGGGCTCGTGCGTGTTCGCGGTCAGCTCGAGTTCGTGTGGCCCGACGAACAGACCATCACGCGCTGGGCCAACGGTCGCCCACCGCGAGGACTCGCCAAGACGAGACTCTCAGACGATCGTCGTCGCGTGGTGCTCGTACGCGAAGAGCCCATGGACGAGACCTACGACGACGTCGGGTGAGAACCGTTCTCCGATGCCTTGAACTACTACAGTTTGACGCGTACCCATTCAAGGACTGACCACCCTGGAGGGCTCTTTGATGAAACGCACCCGTCTCCGCCGCGCCTGGGGCCCGGCTACCGTCTACCAAACCGTCCTCGACTCCGTATCCGTAGGAAACGCGCGGAGCGAACCTTGCCGCGCTTGCGGCGAGCCTATCTGGCTTGGCGACACCTGCGTCGCACGCGGATGGCACGTCGGCTTCGCGCACCTCGCTTGTGGCTGGTACACGCCTGCCGATCTCTCGACGCAAGAGCGCGACGCCATGCACCGCTGCGCACGCGACGAGCGACTCACGCAGGAGCAAGCATCTGCGCTTGTACAGGGCGGCTGGGCGAAATCGACTCGCGGTGAAGTCGAGTGGACCGATCGAGGCAAGCTCGTCTTCAAGCAAGTTCGAGACATCGTCGTGAGCGTGAATCTCAAGGAGGCGTCCTGATGAGCACTGACTACAGAGGAATGTTCGATCGCGAGTATCTCGGTGCGTGGGACATCGCTGGGCGTGACTACACACTCGAGATTGCCCGCGTCACTGCGGGCGAGTTGACGGGCGAGGGCGGGCGCAAGACGCGAAAGCCGGTCGTTTACTTCAAGGACGCGAAGAAGGGTCTCGCGCTCAACAAGACCAACGCGCGCATCATCGCGGGTCTGTATGGCAACGACACGAGCGCGTGGATCGGAAGACGTGTGACACTCTTCGCCACGACCACGACGTTCGGGAGCGACACCGTTGAGTGCATTCGCGTTCGGGCTGAGGCACCTGCTCCGCGCGCGGAACGCAACGGCCCGAGACCCGTTGACCCAGACTTACGCCGACAGCAGCAGGATGCGGATGAACTCGCGGCACGACTGGAATCGATGGGGGCGGACGACGATGCTGCCGCGTGACGGCTATCTCCACTTCTCGACCCTCAAGCACATGGCGCAGAGTCCCGCTCACTACCGTGAGGCGTGCACCGCGCCGTTCGAGCCGACGCCTGCCATGCGGCTTGGCACCCTCGTGCACAAGCTTGTCCTTGGTGGCGGCTACGTCGTCTTCCCAGGAGAGCGTCGCGGGAAGGACTGGGAGAATTTCCGCTTCGAGAACCAGCATAGGGAGATCTTCACCTATGCAGAGCTCGTCCGCGCGAAGTCCGCCGCGCTTGCCGTCGCGAATGATCCCATCGCCTCGCGTTGGTTGGTCGGCAAGCACGAGCAAGGGCTTACCTGGAACACGCTGGGCTATCGATGCAAAGGAACGCTCGATGTTCTCGGCGAGGACTTCGTGTGCGATCTCAAAACCACATCGAGCACAGAACCGGAAGTGCTCAGGCGGCACGCGCGCAAGCTCTGGTACCACGCGCAGCTCGCGTGGTATCTCGGCGGCGCACGCGCCAACGGATATGACGTTCGTGGCGCCGCGCTTGTGTGTGTCGAGACGGAAGCGCCGCATCCGGTGACCGTCGTTCGCGTGATGCCGCGCGCAATCGAGCATGGACTTAA
>JAYVXK010000903.1:0-4154 GCA_043785265.1 Myxococcales bacterium
TCGCCTTGAGTCTCGCCCACCACTGCACACACCTTGGTGGTGCCGATGTCGAGCCCGACGACGATTTCGGAATCGGAGGAAGTATGGCTCATCGTCATCGCCTCCACACGTCGCATGCCGCGCTGGTTTGGGCCAAAAAAGCTGCCCCTCTTTTATCGATCATTGAACCCTCGCGACGACGCGATCGGGACGCGCGTCGTTGTCCAAGAAGATCGCATCGGCTTTGTTGCCGCGCCTTTCGATCTCCAACACCACGCGTGACGCCTCTTCGAGCTTGCGACGATACGGTGGGCCGCCAAGGACGAGCTGCGTTGCGTGCTTGCCGACCACGAGAGTGATGCCGCCGCTTGGACTCAGGTGGATCTCTTCGAGTGGTTGCTTTTGACCGAGCGCGCCGTGCTCGTAGTCGCTCGCGAGATCGAGGGCGCGAACGATCGATCTCGAGACGCCTTCGCGATCCGAGAGCGCGATGTCAGGGTCGACTCCGGTGATCACCGGGAGCTCGCACGGATCACCCGGTGAAAGCTTCTTGAAGAGCTCGCCGCTCTTGGTCGACAGATAGGTGTCGGTGCCAATCGCCACGAGGGCTGCGGCTTCTCGCTCGCGCACCGAGAGAATGATTCCGTCAGGAAGACGACGCGCAAGACTCGCTTCGGCGATCCATGGATCGCTTTCGAGCTTGGCCTGCGCCGCGTCGAGATCGATGGTGAAGACGTTGTCACCAAGTGTGATGCCGGCGCGAGCGAGCACGTCGGACTGCGAGCGAAAATGATTGCCATCGACCGCGATCTCCGCGAGCGCAAAGCGTGGGCTCTGCGTGATGTATCGCTCTGCGCCGTACGCAACGCCAACGGCAGTGCCGACCACGAGCGCGAGGCCGCCGATGTCTTTCATGATTGACGCTGCACGCGATGGCTTCGGCGGTGCCGTGTTTTCGGGCGGATCGACGATCTTGCGCGACGACGGTGCGTCATCGACAACGCGCGCCGAGTCGAGCACATCGGGAACCGACGGCCTACGTACACGGCGATTGGTGCTCAACGTGCTCATGGCGTCACGTCCACGGTCAGCGCGGCGAGCAACTCGCGCGCGCTCGCGTTGATGTCTCCGGCGCCAAGCGAGATGACCAGATCGTTTGGACGGACCACGTCGAGCAACGCGTCTTTGACGGCGCGCTTGTCTGCGACATACCGCACCGAATGATGCCCGTGCTCGCGAATCGCAAGAGCGAGCGACTCACCTGTCGCGCCGGCGATGGGCGCTTCACCAGCCGCGTAGACCTCGGTGACGATGAGCACATCTGCCTTGTTGAACGCGCGCGTGAACTCCTCGAACAGATCTCGCGTTCGGGTGTATCGGTGCGGTTGAAACGCAACGACGACACGGCGCTCGAAACTTCGTTGTGCGGCTTCGAGTGTCGCCTCTACTTCTGCTGGATGATGTCCGTAGTCGTCGACGATCATCACGGAGCCACGCACACCTTCACGCTCGATGATGGGGTCGCCGAGCACGGTGAACCGTCGTTGGACTCCGTGGAAGCTCGCGAGCGCGTCGCGCATCACGTCGAGAGGGACTTCGAGTTCGTCTGCTGCAGCCACTACCGCGAGAGCATTCTGCACGTTGTGCGCGCCCGGCATGTGAACGACGAACTCGCCAAGCGACTCGCCTCTGCGCTCGACGACAAAGCGCGTGGTCAGTCCTTCGTAGCGAAGAGTCGTCGCGCGGTAGTCCGCTTGGCGCGCGAGTCCGTAGGTCACGTGGCGGCGCGAAATCCTCGGTAAAATAGCCTGAACGTGCGGGTGGTCGATGCACAAGATGCAGAGGCCATAAAACGGTGCCTGATTGGCGAACTGCACGAACGCGTCCTTCACGTTCTCGTGCGTGCCGTAGTGATCCAGGTGCTCGGGATCGATGTTGGTGATGATGGCGAGCGTGGGCGCGAGCCGCAAAAATGATCCGTCGCTTTCGTCGGCTTCGGCTACGAACAGATCGCCTGCGCCAAGGCGCGCGTTCGAACCGAGCGCGTTGACCTTCCCGCCGACGACGACTGTGGGATCGAGTCCTGCCTGGCGCAGCACAGTCGATACCATCGAGGTCGTCGTGGTTTTTCCGTGCGACCCGGCGATCGTCACGCAGTACTTGCTGCGCATCAACTCGGCGAGCATCTCGCCCCGCGAAATGATCGGCACCTCGAGAGCTCGCGCGCGAGACAACTCGGGGTTGTCTTGTTTGATCGCGCTCGAATAGACGACGACGTCTGCGCCTTTGACGTTGTCCGCGCGATGGCCCACATCGATGCGCACGCCCATCGTCGCGAGTCTTCGCGTGACTTCGTTTTCCCGCAGATCCGAGCCCGAAACGTCGAATTCCATGGTTCGGAGGATTTCGGCGAGACCGCTCATGCCGATGCCGCCAATGCCGACGAAGTGCGCGTGGCGAACGCGTCCGCGGAACATCAGGGCACCTCTGCGCGGTGACCGTTGCTCTTGCCGTTCTGACTCCGTGCGATGCGGAGCGGTACCGAACCGAGCAAGAGCAAGTCGCCCGCCACGTCGTAGGCTGCTCTCGGCTTGCCAGCTGAACGAGCCGCTTCGGCCATGCCGACGCGCGTTCCGTCGCTCGACAGCAGCGCGTCGACTTCGCGCGCGAGTCGCTCGACGGTGGCGTCGACCTGCAACACGCAAACACTGGCGCCCATCCGCTCTAGCGCGCGGGCGTTCTTGGCTTGATGGTCGTCTGCGGCAAAAGGGAACGGCACGAGAATCGAGGGCCGGCCGACCGCGGCGATCTCTGCAACCGTGCCCGCGCCTGCGCGAGCGATGACCAGATCCGCAGACGCGAGGCGAGCGGGCACGTCCTCGAGAAATGGCGAAACGACCGCATTTTGTATGCCCACCTGCGTGTAGAGCGCACGCACTTGTTGATCGCGATCTTTGCCGGTCTGATGGACCACGTGCAGGCCTGGGTACTTGCGGGAGAGAGACGCGAGCGCGCGCGGCACGCGTTCGTTCAGCGCCTCGGAGCCTTGACTGCCTCCCATCACGAGCACTTCGCGCGTGGACTTGGTGACATAGGCGCTCGGTTCGAAGCCCTTTCGGAGAGGCACTCCGACGATCCGCGCGGTTCCACGCTTCACGCGCGATTCGAGGTCGGGCCACGCGAGGTATGCCCGTTTCGCCATCGGCGCGAGCACACGATTGGTGAAACCGAGCACGCCGTTTGGCTCCATGATCGCGAGAGGCACGCCCATCAGCACGGACGCAATCGCGAAGGGGCCGGCTGCGTAGCCACCGACCGAGAGCACCACGCTCGGTGAAACACGACGCACGATCGCAACGGCCCGCAATGTCGCCAGAGCCGCGGTGAATGCGCCTTTTGCTGCACGTTTGACGCCTCCGCCTTTGAGCGGCGCGATGTCGAGCAGTTCGAGTGGGTAACCCCGCGAGGGAATCACGTCCTTCTCGATGCCGCGCGGCGAGCCTCCAAATACGACACGCACGTTGGCGAGAGAGGTGAGGGCGTCCGCGACTGCGAGACCAGGAAATACGTGGCCCCCTGTGCCGCCACCCGCGATGAGAATCGCGTGGCTCACGCCGCAGCCTCTTCTTCGCTTGGTGCGACTTCGGTCACGGCAGGAGTCTCTGGCGTTTCGTCGCCAGGTTTGGGTTGATCGCCCTGTCGCGAAATACTCAGCAAAATGCCTGCTGCTGCAGCATTCACCAGCAGCGAGCTGCCGCCAAAACTCACGAACGGCAGGGTCAGTCCTTTGGTCGGCAACAGAGAGAGCGCGACGCAGAGGTTCACGAGCGCCTGCACACCGAACATCGTCGAGATGCCGAACGCCAAGTAGGTGCCGTAGTCATCGGGGGCACGAAGCGCCGCACGAATGCCACGCACGACGAGCAGCAAGTACGCGCACGAGAGCGCAAGCACGCCGACGAAGCCGAGTTCTTCGCCCACGATCGCCGCGACGAAGTCGGTGTGCGCTTCCGGCAAGTACAAGGTCTGCAATCCACGACCCAGGCCGACTCCCCAGGTTCCGCCCGATCCGAACGAAACGACGCTTTGAAATGGCTGGTATGCGAGGTCTTGCTTGTGCTGATCCATGTTCAGCCAAGCGAGGTAACGCTTGTAGCGATACTCCTTCATGCCGA
>JAYVXK010000904.1:0-13105 GCA_043785265.1 Myxococcales bacterium
CAAAGCGAAGGGCAGGAGCAACAGGACCATCAGGCAGTGCCTCGAAGAAGGCTTCAGAGTTGATGGTGGCTGCGTGCGCCGTCGACCACATGCGACCAAGCAGCGTGCCATCACGTTCCCAAGCGACGATCGCAATGACACCCGACTTGGAGCGTTCGTCAGAGCAACCACCGCAATCGGGGTCGCCGCAAATCGCGCATACGACTGCGGCGGGCACGTCGAACATTTCGCCTTCACCGCGTGAAGACGGTGTCGGCTCCTCTCGCTCGCCCTGTTTTTCAGCTCGCCCAGCCCGCGGCATGGCAGCAAGCATGAACCACAAAGCCCTTGGATGCCATTAATTCGAGATGCAGCTACAACTCACGACCTTCTAATGGAGGAGTTCGCCCTTCGAAGTGCCGCGGGCGATTTTGATGTCCTCGAGACCACCGCCGAGGCGAATCGACAGCGCGACCGCAACGAGCGATACAATCATGGTCGCCCAGAACGCCGTCCCGTATTCGAAACGAAGAGGGACGAGCCCGCCATGTGGAGGCCTCAGCCAGAGGATCAGAGCTGTGACCGCGGGCACTGCGCTCAAGAACGCTGCAACGACCCGAGCTCCGCGCATCTGCCAGATGCTGCGACGACTGAGCACTGTCGGGACGAGGACGACCCACGCGCAACCAGCTCCCCACGACCACCCAAGTCGCCGCGCCATGTCGAAGCCGCTGAGGTCGACCGTGTCTGGCAATGTGACATGCACCCACGGCAAGAAAAACAAGAACAGTCCCACGAGGGCCACGATGGGCAACGCGAGGCGACCACGACCGAGAAAGTTCCACGGCAGCGGCTCGTGATGCGGCTCGACAGGGATGTCCTCTCCGACCGCATCATGCGACGGCGGCAAGCTCTCGAACGCAACCAGCGCGACGCCGCACACGGTGCACGCTTTTCGTTCACCGGACTCGAACATCTCGCGGCAGAAGGGGCAGGCGATGAGGCCCATCGGACGGTCAGCATAGCGCGAGGTGGCAGCGGGGACGAAGCGGGGCATTTGTGGAGCTGACAACCAATCGGGATGCAGGTTCCCGATTGGCACGCTGCCGAGGTACCGTTCGCACACATGACACGACCTCAAAAGCTTGACGCATCAACCGTTGACGGGTGGATTTCCAAACACGCCGGCTGGTCGCGCACCGGCGACGCGCTCAAGAAGAAGTTTTCTTTTCCGGACTTCGCGAGCGCCATCGCGTTTGCCGTCCGCGTGGGCTTCGCTGCCGAGAAGCGTGATCATCATCCAGACCTGGAAATTGGCTGGGGGCGCGCGTCGGTGTTGTGGACGACACACGACGCAGGTGGCATCACCGAACTCGACTTGTCGCTCGCAGAACAATCGGACGAGATCGCGACGGCACGTCCAAGCACATGAGCTTGAGCGACGAGCGATCGATCTTCGAGCAGCGCCTCTTCGCGATCATTGGTGAAGGGGCGGTTGCTCGGCTCGAAGAGGCGCTTACTCATCCGAGCTACGCGCACGAGACGGGCGCCGCGCACAACCAGCGACTCGAGTTCTTGGGCGACGCGGTGCTCGGGCTGTGCACCAGTGAGCTCCTGGTTCAAAGCGATCCCGACGCTGACGAAGGCGCGCTCTCTCGCATGCGCAGCTCGGCGGTGAACGCGACTGCGCTTGCCGCGTGGGCAAAAAAAATGGACCTTGGACCCGCTCTCGCGCTCGGGCGCGGCGCACGCGCAGGGTCCGAACGCGAGCACACCAATGTGCTCGCAGACGCCGTCGAAGCCGTCGTCGCTGCAGTCTACGAATCACGCGGTCTCGAAGTCGCACGCACGCTCGTCAAGGACATCGTCGCGGATGCCCTCGCGGTCGCTCGCGAAACTGGCGGGCACGACCCCAAAGGCGTGTTGCAAGAGATGATGCAAGCCCAGTCCGAGGGCACGCCGACCTACCGTGTTCTGTCGAGTCTTGGTCCCTCTCACGCTCCGCGCTTCACGGTCGAAGTCGTCATTGGCGAGCGCGTGCTCGGTCAAGGCGAAGGGCCATCCAAAAAAGCTGCAGAGCGCGCGGCGGCTGAAAATGCGCTACTTCGGCTCGATACCGAGACACCGCTCAAAGAGTGACGCGATCAACCCGCGATCAAAGTCCGGTCCCGGACGGAGACACTTGGCCAGGTCGCTTGCGTGGAACGATTTGTCCTTCGGCCACAGTCACGTCGATGGTGTCGAGTAATCCTGGGTTGAAGTCCTTCAACAGCGTCCCACGCAGGTCCTCGGTCGAGCGTTTCACTTCTGCGTCGCCGCGCTGCTTCCATAACGTGTCGCGAATTTGTGCGTCGACTTCGCTCAGAGCTCGGTGACTCGCGCCCACAGTCCCGCGTCGCCAAATCACCGCGAAATTCGGACCTTCTTGGACGGCATCGGGGACGAGTTCGCCGTCCTTCACTTTGGTTGCGGCAGCCACGACCGCAGGTTCGATCGTCGTGCTCGCTTCGTTGGATGTGCCTTCGAGGGTGAGAAACCCCAAGTTGCCGCCCCGCATGTAGTTGGCTTTGTCGATGCTGCGATCGCGCGCCAGGGCGTTCCAAGTCGAGAGCGTGAGATCTTTTTTTGCGAGGACGAGGACTTTGTCGGCCTCTTCGCGCGAGCTCGTCAGAATGCGCCACACGTTGTAGCGCTCGGGCGCGTCGTATCGGCTCTTGTTCTCGTCGTAATATTTCTTCACGTCTTCTAAGGGCAGTTGCGCCGCAGTCGGCAGGTTCTTCCGAATCGCTCGAATCGCAGCGTCCGAGCGCGCGTGATCGAGCATGTACGAAGTGGGGAGTGCCTTGTCGAGGTGCTTGCTCTCTGCGCCCTGCGCGGTGAGCAGATCGGGGATCATCACGTCTTCGAGGAACTTGCGCTTTCGTTTGTCGACCGTGTCGCCAAACGTTGCAAGTTGATAGGGAGGCACCTGACGCATCCGGTCCTCGAGTTCGGCCACAGTCACGGTCTGCGTGCCCACGTGCGCGACGACACCTGCGCGTCGCGCATCAATTGCCTGATCCGCGTTCGCCGCAGGAATCAGCCCGAAAGCGAGCACAGACAGCAGAGAGATCGTGAGTCGTCGAGTTCGCGTCACGCGCGAACTATACACATTTTCGCGGCGTCAGCGCTTCTTCGCGCGCGGCTTGTCGAGCACGCCCGCTTCGCGCAACACCTCGTCGCCGATACCGACGAAGCGGTAGGTCTCGGGACGAAATCCGTAGGCGCGATGCAGTCTGCCGATGACCACCGCGACCTCCTCTGCGTCTCCGAGATCGAGGGTCGCCCTCTTGGTCTTGGCGACTTTGCGGATGGCTGCAATGGTCTCGCCCAGCTCCAGCAATTCTTGCACGTGCTGCAGAACGTCGAGCGGCTTCAGGTCGTGCTTGCCACGTGCCTTTCCTGTCTCGAGTTCGTGGAGCAAACGGCGCCGTCGTTTTTCGGTGCGTCCGTCGAGTTTCGCCCCAGAACCGCCGCCAAGCACGTCGTTGAACATTCGCGCAGCGCGACGCTTCTCAATCGCCTCAGGACTGCCACGACGGTTCTGACGCGGCGCGGATTTAGCCTTGGACATGGCCGGAGACTACCGACGCTTGCCAAGCGGGTCAATGCGATCAGAACGCACGATCAAACGCACAACCTTGTCGGCAACTCGTTCGATAACCAACGCGATCATCGCCGCCTACTTGCTCGCGCGTGTCTCGTGTCCTTCTGGTTCGATGCGGAGGACCTTCACGATGAAACCGTGAACTCCATACACCAAGGGGGTCAATGCGATGGCCACCACGAGTTTCACGCCATACTCACGGCCAGCCTTGGCAAAAATCCAGTCCCAGTCTTTGGCGGCAGTCCATCGCCAGAAGATCACATTGATGACGACCGTATCGACGATTTGCGAAAGGACCGTCGAACCCGTGGCTCGCAACCACAAGTGCTTTGATTGAGTCAGCGCCTTCCAGAATTGAAAGACATTGATGTCGAGGAACTGACCAATCAAATAAGCGACAATGGATGCCACAAAGAGCTGAGCGCTTCCGCCAAAAATCTTCTGGAACTCTGCTTGTGTGAAATAGGTGGATTCGTCTGCGTGCAAATGGGTCGAGATTTGGAGCACCAGATAAGCGACCACGGCCATCCAGAAGCCGAGGATGGTCAGGAAGCGCGCGCCCTTTCTGCCGTAGAAATCGTTGACGACATCCGTGAGCAGAAACGTGACAGGGAACGGAATGATGCCGACGGAGATCGGACCGAGCGGCGTCGTGATCGTCTTGCCGCCGATGACGTCGCCCAAGATGAGGCACGAGACGAACACCGCGCCGAGATAGATGTAGAGCTTCGTCGCCGCCGTCATCTCTTTGAACGCGGGGGCGTCGTCGCTGAGTCGTGCCGTGGCTGCCATGACGTTTTGCATGATGGCATGGTTGGATGACGCCGCGCGCTCGAAGGTCGCCTGCGTAAACATGGAGTCCGCGGGTAGGCCGCGTCTCGAGTCAACCGCTCGACGGTGGAGCCATCTCGCTCACAGGAGGCGGCCCTTCGATCGCCAAAAATAGCCTAAATTCAGCCCCGCGAGCGTTGCTCGAGGGTGTAGCAAAAGACAGCTCGCCGCCGTGCTCGATGGCGATGCGTTGGGCGATGGCCAAGCCGAGACCCGTGCCTTGCGCTTTGTTGGTTGCATAAGGTTCGAACAGTCGCGCAATCATGTCGGCAGACACGCCGGGTCCATCGTCTGTGACCGATATGCGCACGCGAAGCGTGTCTTCACGCGCGAGGGTGACCGTAACCTGTGACCCACCGCCCGTCTTGATCGCGTCGATCGCGTTCTGCACGAGGTTTTGGACGACCTGCACGACCTGGTCGCGGTCGGCGCGCACCTTGGGCACGTTGCCCAGGTTTTTTTGGCCCACTTTGACCTCACCCGCACCGGCCTGTTGCAGGGAGATCACACCACGAACGAGCTCCACGAGATCGACCTCCGTCGGCTTGGGTGGTGGTAACCGCGCGAAGCGAGTGAACTCGCTCACGATGTTGCTGATGCGATGCACCTCCTCGAGCACGGTCCGTGTCGCTTCGTCGAAGTAGTCGTCGAAAGCAGGGTCGCTCCGCGCGCGCAGTCGGCGCAAGGTCTCGACGGCAGCGCGAATCGGAGCCAGCGGATTCTTGATTTCATGGGCCACGCGCCGAGCCACTTCTCGCCACGCCGCGACGCGTGTGGTGGCTGCGAGTCTTCTGCGTGTCGCCGCCAGATCGGCGATCATCCGGTCGAATGCACGCGCGAGCTCAGCAATCTCGCCCGATCCGCGATCGCCAATGGGTCGGGCGTCTCCCGTCGCCACCTTGCTCGCTTCGTGCGCGAGATCCGAAATGGGTCGACTCAAACCGCGCGCGAGCAGCACCGCGATCAAGAGCGCAAAACCCATCGACACTCCAACCGACACGAGGACGGTCTTGTCGATCG
The DNA here is from genome assembly GCA_043785265.1 of Myxococcales bacterium. Lineage (GTDB taxonomy): Bacteria > Myxococcota_A > Polyangia > Polyangiales > Polyangiaceae > JANYHY01. The sequence goes on from JAYVXK010000904.1 coordinate 5,477, forward strand.
CTCCAAGAGTTTGCTCAAGCGTGGCTTTGTCTTTTGTGACGACGATCGGCACGTGAGTCGGGCCGTCGTCGATCGAACACGACGCGTGTGCGAGCGCGCCGTCGTTGGGGTTTGGCTCACCTTCGTGCACGCCCACAGCCAGAGAACTGCCAATGCGCGTGAGCAACACATCCAAGTGGCGCGCGCCGACCAGCCCCACGGTGCCAGAGGCCCCCGTCTTCTGGCAACGCGCAACGAGGCTCGAATGCGCCGCAAAAACGCGTTTGATTTTTCCGTCGGATAAGAAACGCTCCGGCAACGCAGACAGCTCGCCATCGATTTCCTTTTTGGTCGTTCCGAGCCCATCGCGCGGGTCTGCACCGAGCACGTCGCCTTTGCTGGTCACGAGCATCAGTTCGTCGAGATCGAGCGCGCGTCTTTCGTCTGGAATGAGCGCAGCGAGAGAGATGCGCCGCGAGTCGAGAGAGCCTGCCTCCATCGACACGAGCGTGCGGTCGACCAACTCGCCTGACTTGCATGCACCGCCCAGGAGTCTTCGGTCCGCGTCTGATTGCCGAACGACTTCTGCCACGACGCGACTGCATGCAGACTGCACTTCGTCGTCAAAACGAGCTGTTTCTCGCTGTCGTTGCTCCTCGCGAAGCGCGATACCAAGACCCGCCGTCGTGACCGTGACGAGCAAGCCAAGCGCGAGCACGAACCGAGGTGTCAGTCGCATGCGCGTGTCCTGGTGCTGACCACGCCGCGTAGCGGACGTGCCGTCATCTACGTGCGCGCGTGGCGCCGCCCCAGTCGATCCCTGTCCCGTCTGCTGCCGAGGGTAGGGAGAGATCGGCGATGCGTCCGCCTTGCGCGCGAACCTCGCCAAGAATGCCCACGCGCAACGAGCGCGAGAGAGTTCGCACCGAGACATCGCCGAGGCGCGGTGGATGTCGAATCGTGTCTGCGGCTGCAGAGGCATCACTCGCGGTAGACAATGTCGAGAGCGCTCCGAGCGCGCCAGGCGCAAGCACGCGCGCTACATCGATGGCGAGCGCAAACGCGCGGACTCCACGTTTTGCGATGAAATCAGCCACGCTCAAGGGCTTGGCAGTGACCTCGTGCCCCGCGCGTGTGAGCGTGGCGGCGACTGCGTTCGCGAGCTCCACGAGCCACGGTGCGTCTTCGCGAACGATGAGCTCGCATGGAGCTCCTCCCCAACCTTCGTCTTTGTCGGTGGGCCACGCAGCGCCGAGGCCGAGATACGCGAGCTTCGATGGGGCGATGCCGTCGCAGAGTCGCTGCGCGTTGCCCGGCGCGTCCCACACGCCAGCGCCAGTGCCCGTGCGCAAGAGCGCCCACGCACAGACACCCGCGTCGAACGAGCGCGCACCAGCGCGCGGTTCGTGTAGACCAAGACCAAGCCAACCGATGTCGTCTGTGCCTGCTTCGAACGCACGCAGCGAAGATGCCAAGTCGGGTGCAGTTTGCACGCTCACTTCGTCCAAGAATGACGGCGCTCGCGCAGACCGAGCATTGCGCGAGAGCACGAGCGCGCCCGATCGCCGATCTGCTCGCATGGGGCCTGTACCGTCTGGAGAGGCTGAAATAAAGCCCGATGGCACGATCGCGAGCAAAGGCGATGCAAGCACCCGCGCGAGCTTGGTCGCATCGCGAAGCAAAAATGAGATCGTCAGATCGTCGACCTTCTTTGGCGAAGGAACATCTGCGAGCCACGCTTCTGCGCTGAGAGAGCGCGCCCGAGCGATCGATGCCGTCACGTCACGTGCGGTGAGTGCATGGCCTTGCGCAGTGACAAGTCCCGCGCGAAGGCGGACGCGCAATTCGTTGCCGACGATCTCGGGATCGGCCTCGGCGAGAGAAGGCGCGACATTGCTGCTGTCGGTGTACGTGTAGAGGCCGTCGAAGAGCGCGCCGCCGAAGATCGCCGCCGCGCCATCGTCGAGTCGATGAGGGTCGATGCTCGCAAGCGGCCAGGGCACGCGCATCTGCGCACGGCCACCCACTGGACTCCTCGGGCGCGCGAGTGCTCCGCTTGCGAGCGCGAAGGTCGCTGCGCCGACGATGGCGCCGCGTCGAGTCAGCTCAACGGACAAGCCACACCTCCGAACCAACGACGGCAACGAGTGTGGGCACGCCGCGGTCCTCCGGTGGGCATATGCATAATGCACGTATGCCGTTCGGCGCCTGAAAATGGGCTCTTTCGCGAGGTCCGGTGGCTTCGATGCTCGAGATCGTCAGGACGTCCGCGTCCGAATCCGCGCTCGTCGCCAAGTCGACGACGCCATCTTGATCCAGATCGCCCAGTGCGATCTGAGGGCCGATGTTGTCTTGTGTTTTGGCGTCGTGATCGTCCACGCGCACGTGCAACTTCGCGTTCGGCTCGCGTGCAGCGACGGCGCGCATCGTCGAACCGGTCGCGTTGCTGCCGTCATACAGTGCGATGGCGTCAAACGATCGCGTTGTTGCATTCCACATCGGAGACGCTCCCTCGGTACAACCGATGAGCTCAGACATGGCGCTCGCTTCGGGTGCCGGTCGCGCGCACGCATCGATGGCGAGGGGCAGGCCAAGCAGTGTGCCGCGCATCGAGAGCGCGCCATCGAGCCACACGCCAGCGCGATCGGTCGTCCCCACAGCGACGCGATCAAAACTCATGACCGCCGTCGCGATGGGCTCACGCATGGGGACCGCGGCGCGCTTGGCCAACGCGCTCCAAAGTACCGTCTTGCTCGGCACGAATTGATTCGCGCGCAAATTCCCCAGGGCGATACGCGATCGCGAAACCAGCAACAAATCCATGCCGCCGTCACCGTCGACGTCTGCGCATGCCGCCGCGAGCACGTCGGCTTCATCGTGCTTGAAGACGCGCACACGCGCTTGTTCGAGCAACACGGGTGTGAGCGCACTGCGAATTTCTGGGTCGATGGACGCCATGGCAAACGCATGCGCGCTGGGTGGTGGCGGCGGTAGGCGAATGCGATCCCAAGGGTTGGCGACCACCGGAAACTCGTCTGCCGTCACGCGAAGCTGACCCTTGTCGATCATCGCTTTGACGAACACGAGGTTCGTGCTGTGCGAGGCCACACCGCGAGCGCCTGCGAGTGTGAGCGACTTGTCGTGCGCGCGAGCGTTGGGTCCGAGCTTGCCCGCGATGAGAGAAGCGAGTTTGAGAACGAGCTCGTCGCCTTTTGGCGCTGCGATGTCACTCTCGAGCGGGCCCGCGACCACGATCACATTTGGAGGAGCAACGCCCAGCCCTTTGGCGATCTCCGGTGCGACCGTGTTGAGTGACGATGCGGCCCTCGAAGGCGTTGCACCGATCACGATGGAGCAAGCAATCGCGCATCCAGCCGCTCGCGCTCGAAGTGATCGCAGCGCAAAAGCCGCTGGCGCGCGCGCGCAGGCGCCCCTCAGATCTTTTTGCCCATGGTCAGTCGGCCTGCGAACGCAGACACCAACAGCGGCACTACGAGCGCAATCACGATCGCCCATGGCCCAAACTTGTACCACTTGTGTGGCGAGTAGACTGCGTAGGAGCCGAGCGCGATGAGCGGCGCGACGAATGACGACAGCCAGGCGTGTTTGCCATTCGGCAGCGCGCGAATTCTGACCGCGAGCAAGGCCAAGTCGATCAAGCCAGCTACCAGCGCGTAGACGAACGCCCAGAGCGAGCCAAAAATCAAACCGAACGCGAGAAACACGTAGCGAGGAACCAAGTCCTCGAATGGGCCGAGCAGCGTGTAGCCGCCCACTGCCACCACCATGGCCAAGAAGGGCCCCAACATGGTGGGGATCAACCAACCGGCGATCGACGAGCGCTTGTAGGTCGTCTCTTTGTCCATATGAAGAAGCATATGCACGGCAGGCGAAAATGCTTTCGGTCACGGTGCAGAATCCGCATTTTCAGCCGCGATTCCACCATCTGGCGTGTTTGTGCCTACTTCGGTTGGCTCAGTTCCAGCGAGAAACACCTCGAGCATCGTTTGATCGTCACCGTCTGGGGGGAGCATGCCGGTGGTCTTGTCGATTTTTACCTCCACGATCCCTGAAGGCTTGGGAAACTGACTCGGGGGCTCGTGCTGACTGGCGACCTTCATGAAGTCGATCCAGGCGGGCAATGCGACGGATGCCCCGGTTTCTCGCGGGCCGAGCGATTTGCCGTCGTCGTACCCGATCCACACCACCGCAGCAGTCTCCATCGAGTAGCCCGCAAACCACGCGTCTTTCGATGCGTTGCTCGTCCCGGTTTTTCCTGCAAGCGCTCGTCCCAATGACTTGGCAGAAACGGCCGTGCCATGATCGATCACACTCGTCAGCATGCTCGTGATCACGTAGGCCTCGGCCTCATCGAGGACGCGACGCGGTGGCGGCAACGGCGCCAGATCGATGTCCTTGCCGTCCGGTCCGGTGATGCGCGTGATGACACGCGGCGTGTCGTAGATACCGCCTGCTGCGAACGTCGCGTAAGCGCCTGCGAGTTCGATCGGTTCGACTTCGTAGCTACCAAGCGCGAGCGACAGATCGGGTTTCATCGTCGACTCGATGCCGAGTGACTGCGCCCAACTCACCACATTGGCCGGTCCCACGTCGGCGAGCACTCGCACTGCGGCCACGTTCACGCTGTGCGCGAGAGCCTCTCGAAGCCGCAAAAAGTCAGTGCCCGCGTAGCCTTCGTAGTTCGACGGCTTGTATCCACCCGGAAAAGTATCGGGTCTTGGATCGATGAGAGAAGCCGGCGTGAAGCGGCGTGAATGAATCGCGTACGAATAGACGATGGGCTTGAATGTCGAGCCTGGTTGCCGCCGCGCGTGGGTGGCGCGATCGAGTCCGCCGCTGGCTGCTTCGTAGTTGCCGACGAGCGCGAGCACTTGCCGCGAACGAACGTCGATCGCCACCATCGCGGCTTCAGGACCGAGCTCGAGACGCAACGGAACCAATGCTGCAGGTGCGCCGGCGTCTGGCGGGGTCTTGGTCGCGTCGGCGGCAGGCGCAAGCAAACTCACACGCACCAACGCACCCAGCGGCGCAAACGCGGATGGAGCTAGTTTTTGCGGGTTGTAGCGATCATAGTCCGCGAGCTTGAAGGACCCGTGCACGGTGCCGACCGCCACGTCGATGGTGCCGGTCGCGTCATTGATTCCCTCGACCACTCCCACATGCACCTTGTGATCAGAGAACTCTGGCGTCCCCGTGAACGCGACATCGGTCGGTTTAGGCAGCGGGATCGCGTGGCCCTTTTTGTCGAACTTGACGACAGGCGGAGCCTTGAGTGGTCCGAGCAAAGAGTGTTTCTTGTCGTACGCGCCGAGCGCGCTCTGCACCGACTTGCGCGCAGAAGCCTGTAATTTAGGGTCAATCGTCGTCGAGATGGTGTAGCCGCCGCGACTCGCGTCGTCGTGCACGAGATCGCGCAAAGTTCTTTTTGCGAGCTCGACGACCTCCGGTGCCACGTCCCCTTCGGCGTCTGATGAACTGGAGAGTTTGACCGGTTCGTCTTTTGCTGCGGCATATTGTTCGTCGTTCAAAAACCCCTTCTGATGCATTTGATCGATGACGAACGCGCGCCGCACGAGGCTCCGATCGAGGTGTTTTCGGGGAGAAAATCGATCGGGTCCTGCGGGCAATCCTGCGAGCAATGCCGCTTCTGCGATGGTCAGGTCTTTCGCGCTCTTTCCAAAAGTTCCGCGCGCGGCTTCTTCGATGCCGTAGTTGCCGTCTCCGAAATAAATGTGATTGAGATAAAGCTCGAGGATTTCATCCTTCGTGAGTTCTTGCTCGAGCTTGCGCGCAAGGAGCGCCTCTTTGATCTTGCGGCTGTAGGTTCGCTCTTGTCCGAGCAGCATGTTCTTGACGACTTGCTGCGTGATCGTCGAACCGCCTTGCCTCGTGCGACCGCTCTTGAGGTTGACCGCCATAGCGCGCGCGATCCCCCAGTAATTGAGCCCTTCGTGCTCGTAGAAACCAGCATCCTCGGCTGCGAGAAGCGCCAGTTTTACGTGAGCTGGCAATGTGGCAATCGCCACGACAGTGCGCCGCTCGGTATAAACCGACGCGAGGGTCGTGCCGTCTCGCGCAAGAATTCGAGTGACTTGCGGTGGATGATAATTGCCTTTGAGGTCTGCGACGCTTGGCAGATCGGCCTCGAAGTGGCGAACCACCAACACGACCGCAATCGTCGAGATCAGGATGAGGACGCCGGCGACAACGAGCAGTCGTTTGGTCCACCGCCACGCGAACGCGAGCGCGCGCTTGTGACGAGGCAACTTGGGCTGGTCGACCGCGCTGCGCTGCGTCTTTGGCTCCTTCAAGCGCAGAGCATGGCTTGCCTTCTCCACGTTTCGTCCAACGCTCGGCGTTGGATTCTCTTTCCCGGGCTCCGTCACCCTCACGATCTACCGACGATCACGGGTGGGCGCCAGTTCTCTGCACGAACGTAAACCGGCTAGCATCCGGGCGTGCTCGTCACCGTGCTGTCGTCGCTCGAGATCGCGTATGTGGTCGCGCTCTCGATCTGGATCATCCTCCAGAAGCGATCGCCAATGGCCACGCTGGCTTGGATCCTCGCACTGGGCGCCCTGCCCATCATCGGGTTCGTCGTCTACTTCTTCATTGGTCCGCGCAGGTTGTGGCGCAAGCGCATGCGTCACGCCAACAGTCGCGCGATCGTCCGCGATTTGGCCGCTGCCACGTCCTCGAGTCGACTCGAAGTCCCTTGGCGCGCTCAGCTCGCAACTTTGGCTTTACGCACGAGCGGTGCATCGCTCGCCCCCGCCAAAGAAGTGAGAGTCCTCGGTGGGGGCAAAGAATGCTTCGACGAACTCGAGCGCGCGATCGACCAGGCGCGCCACCACGTCCACATTCTTTATTACATCTTCGAGAGCGACAAGACGGGCACGCGCATTCGCGACGCGCTGATTCGGTGCGCAAAACGAGGCATCCACGTGCGCTTGCTCGTGGATGCGGTCGGTTCGCCGCTCCCACGATCATTCATTCGCCCGCTGCTCGACGCCGGTGGCGAGTACGCCGTGTTCAATCCTGTGATCGGTGCGCGCATTCGGCCACGCATCAACTTCCGCAATCACCGCAAGATTGTGATCTGCGATGGCGACGTCGGATTTTTTGGAGGCATCAACATCGGCGACGAGTACGACGAATCCGTCACCAAGAAGGAGGCGTACCGCGATACTCACATGATGATCGTTGGCTCCGCCGTTCGCGAAATGCAATTCACGTTTCTCGAAGACTGGAATTACGCGACCGATACCATATTACGCGACAAGCACTTATTTCCGGATGCCACGGGCCCAGAGACGCAAATCGTTCAAGTGATTCCTTCTGGACCCGACCAAGAATGGGAGTCGATCCAAAACGCATTCTTCTCCGGCATCACGTCGGCCGATGTCTCCGTGTGGGTCACGACCCCGTATTTCGTGCCAGATGAGGCGATCAATGTGGCTCTGATGACGGCCGCCCTTCGCGGTGTGGACGTTCAACTCATCGTGCCGGCACACAGCGATTCACGGGTCGTCAGCGCGGCGGCCCGCTCCTATTACGACCGCCTCCTCGCTGCGGGTGCGCAGATATACGAATATCCAAAAATGATTCACGCCAAGACGATGGTCATCG
>JAYVXK010000905.1:0-4147 GCA_043785265.1 Myxococcales bacterium
GTTCGAGAGTGCGGCACCGCTCACCGCTGACACTCTCGCGTTGATCGTCGTGCGTGGCAGCAGTGCGCGTCCACGCTTTTTTCGAGGGTCACGTGAGAGAGACGCATGTTCATGAGAACGTACTTGCGAGCGCATGGGCGCTTCGCAACGTCGCGATCATGGGCATCTGCAATGTCACTCCTGACTCGTTCAGCGACGGCGGCCTGCACTTTACCTTCGCAGACGCATGCGCTCGCGTGGACACATTGATCGCAGAAGGCGCCGACATCATCGACATTGGCGGCGAGTCGACCCGCCCACGCAGCAAGCCTGTTTCGCCCCAAATTCAGCTCGATCGCGTGCTCGAAGTCGTCCGCTACGCCAGCAAAAAGAGAGTGCTCGTCTCCGTCGACACGACCAGCGCAGAGGTCGCCGAGAGTTGCCTGCGTGCGGGTGCGGGCATGGTCAATGATGTCTCTTGCTTGCGCGACTCGAACCTCGCGACCGTGACAGCCGAGTTTGGCGCGTCCCTCTGCGTGATGCATTCGCGTGGCTCGCAAGAAGAGATGAGCGGCTTCTCCGAGTACCCCGAGAACGCCTACACGGATGTCCTCACCGATGTGATCTCCGAATGGCTCGCCGCGGCGAATCGCGCGCGCGCTTGCGGCATCCAACACCTCGTGATGGATCCAGGCTTCGGTTTTTCGAAGAACGCAGCTCAGAGCGCCGCGTTGTTACGAAATACGGCTAAAATCGTGGGCGAAGTGGGCGTCCCGGTGATGATCGGCGCGAGCCGCAAGTCGTTCCTCAAGCTCGTAGACCCAGACGCGGCGCCGTCCGATCGCGTGGGCGCGTCTGTCGCTGCTGCGGTGTTTGCCGTTCGCGCCGGCGCCAAGATCGTGCGTGTGCATGACGTCCGCGCGACACGTCAGGCCATCGATCTAAGTCTTAGGTTGGAGGCCCCCGATGCCTGAGGGCCTGCTCCATCTCTTCAAGCCGCGCCCTTGGGGGGATGTCGCGATCGACATCGTCGACCTCATGGTCGTCACGTACATCATCTACCGCGCCCTGCTCGTACTCAGAGGTACGCGCGCGATGCAGATGGGCACGGGCTTGGGTGTCTTCTTTTTGATCTACGGCGTCTCGCGCTACGCCGGGCTCGTTACGCTCAACAACATGTTCTCCAAGTTGCTCGAATCGATCATCTTGGTGGTCGTGGTGGTCTTCCAGAACGACATCCGCCGCGGACTCATGCGCATCGGATCGCGCGCATTTTTTGCCGGTATTTCGCGCCAGCAAGAGTCGCGAGTGATCGACGAAGTCGTGGCGGCGGCGACTGAGCTCGCGCGCCATCGCATGGGCGCTCTCATTTGTTTCGAGCAAGAGGCAAACTTGGACGAGTTCGTGGTTGCCCAGGGGACCACCGTGGACGCCACCGTGCAGCGCGAGCTCCTGGTGTCTCTCTTCGTACCCGAAGGCGTCAACAAGCTCCATGACGGCGCCGTCGTCATTCGCAACTTGCGCATCGCCAAAGCGGGTGTGTTCTTTCCGATGCCTGATACTAAGGTTTTGGACAAGTCCTTAGGTTCTCGACACCGCGCGGCCTTAGGCATCACCGAAGAGACAGATGCCGTGGTGGTAGTCGTGAGCGAAGAGCGCGGCACCATCAGTTTTTGCTTCAACGGCAACATCGTCTCCAATCTCGACGGCGCGTCTTTGCGACAAGCGTTGCTCGGTTTGTTTGGTCAACGCGGTCAGAAGAAGAAAAAACCAAGTGCCCCGACATCCACAAAAAAGCCCATCCAAACGGGCTCGCACCGGATCTCGATCGCCCCGCCCGAACGCACGATCACAGGCAGCATCATTCTGACGCCTCCACCGTCTTCGCAGTCCACGCCACCGCCACCGCCAGAAGACAGCATGCCTCGCCTCGCCGTGCGTCCTCCAAAGCCAATGACGACTGCCAAACCCATCGAGACGCCTAGGCCGACGCCCACACCCGAGCGGCCTGAATCCAAAACAGAGAGTGAGGACTAGCCCGTGAGCGACCTCACTCTGGCCGAACGCACACGCGCGGCGTTCACTGAGAATATCAATCTCAAACTGGTGAGCTTCATTGGCGCTCTGGTGCTGTATTCGCTCGTCCACGGCGCACAAGATGCTCAGCGCGCGATGAGTGTCGATCTCGTCGTGGTGTTGCCTCCCGATACCGCAAACCGCGTGCTCGTCAGTCCATTGCCTCCTCAGGTGCGAGTCACTCTGCGCGGATCACGCACTACGATCGACGACCTGCGTCCCGACGACGTGGGCAACCTGCAAATCGACGTGCACACGGGGCAAGACAAGCGCGTCGTGCTCGACAAGACGATGGTGCACGTCCCTGCAGGCGTGATCGTGGAGCAAATCGATCCGCCGACGATCGACTTTCAGTGGGACGACTTGATCCTCCGCGACATGCCTGTGCAAGTGAGCGTCGTCGGGATTCCCGCGCCTGGATACGTGGTCAAAGGCGTACCGACGGCGAATCCTACTGACGTTCGCGTGCGAGGTCCCAAGAGCGAAGTGTCGGCGATGCAGTTCGCGCGAGCCGAGGCCTTCGATGTCTCGGGTCTGACGGAGGGCACGTATGCTCACGCTCTCGCGATCGATCGACCGCAAGGTCGTGTCACGGTGGATGCGCGAACCGTCAACGTCCAGACAGAGATCATGCGCGCGCTCACCGAACTCAGCTTCACGAAGTTGCCCGTCGCAGTGACAGGTCAAGCTCACGCCAAGACAACACCGCTCGATGTCGACGTTCGCCTGTTGTGTCCACCAGACATCGCTCACGCTCTGCGCACCGAGCAAGTCGTGCCGCATGTAGAGGTGCTCAATCCTGCAACGAGCGGCAGCGAGTCGCTCACAGTGTTGATCGGCGTCGACAAATGCGAATCGCACGTGACCCCAAGCACTGTGATCGTGAAGTGGTGACATTCCGTTAGAATTTTCCTCAGCGGCAGCAAGTTCGTAGGGACGCATCCCACAAATCGACTCACGAGTCTCAAACGAAGCAAGCGCGCGAGCCCTGCTTTTGAGATGGTTGGGCTTAGAGGATGATGCGATGAAGACCACGACTTCGATTGTGCTCGCGGCGGCAACTGCAGCCTCGATGATCATGGCGTGTGGAGACGATGGCTCTAGCCTCATCCCACTGCCCGATGATGGCGGCACCGACTCCGCAGTCAACCCCAAGCTCGATGGCGGCAGCGCGCCCGACACGAGCGACGCGTATGTGCCTCCGATCGACGCGGGACCTTATGGTTTGCCCAGCAACACTTATCCGGCCTTCACTCCGTGGATGGGTCAACTCGTGGACAACGGTGGCGCCAAGCTCACGAGTCCTGTCATCGTGACCATCACATGGGATGGCGATCCGGGGCGCGCCACGTTCGAAGGCCTCGGGGACGCGATCGGTGCGTCGAACTATTGGTCTGCTGCAGTGGGCGAATACGGGATCGGTCCAAGCACGAGTGGTGCCCCCAATCACGCTCACGTCGCGACAGCACCACCAGGGCAAATGGGAGACGGAGACATCCGGAATTTCGTCGCTGCCAACATTGGTGGTCTGCTCCCGGCGTACACCGATCAGACGCTCTACATGGTCTATCTCTCCAAGTCGACGACGCTGCTTTATGGCAATTCCACCGCGTGCAATTCGGGGATCGGTGGCTATCACTCGGACTTCATGTCCAACGGCAAAGACATCGCCTACGCGGTTTTGCCGCGGTGTGGTGCTGACTCGGGTGTGACCGCAGCTGCGAGTCATGAGATCGGCGAGGCGGCGACAGATGCCCACCCGCAAGCCCAGCGCGCGCTCGACGGATTCGATGATCCTTACATCGCGTTCGAGTTCTGGCAACGCAACTTCGTCGAAAATGGCGATGCATGCGAGTTCTTCAATGACTCCTATTACACCGATGTTTCGCCGTTTCAGTACAGCGTGCAGCGACTATGGTCGAACAAACAAGGACCCTTAGGTCACTCGCCTTGCCAGCCTTATACAGGCCCGTATTTCAACATGGCGCCGCTCGACCTGCAGGACATCACGATCGACATGTCGCAATCGGGAGGTTCGGCCAAGTTCAAGACCAAGGGCTATGCGGCCAAGCTTGGAGACACGATCAAGATC
>JAYVXK010000906.1:0-4147 GCA_043785265.1 Myxococcales bacterium
GAAAACGTGAACATTCATTCGCTGTGCGCAAATGTGAGCCTGTGCTCATATTTTCACGCCTTCACAAATGACCATGTTTTTAGCCGAAAAGATCGCGCAACTTGTCCATGAACGACTTTTGTTGGGGCTGGATCGTCTCGGATAGTTCGGTCGCGAGTTCGCTGATGATCTCTCTTTGGCGTGCGCTGAGTCGGGTCGGCACTTCGATCGTGACCTCGGTCATTTGATCGCCGCGACCGATGCCTGTGCGGCGCGGTACGCCTTTGCCTTTGAGACGGAGCACCGTGCCCGGCTGCGTGCCCGCGGGCACTTTCATTTTTGCTTTGCCTTCGAGCGTGGGCACTTCGACTTCCCCACCGAGAGCGGCTTGTGTGAAAGCGATCGGCACCTGACAGGTCACGTCGTCACCCACGCGACGAAAGAACGGATGCGGCTTTACCTGAATGGTGATCTCGAGATCGCCTGCAGGTCGATCGGCGCGCGGTCGATTGCCACCACCTTGCACCATGCGCGTCGCTCCGTGTTCGACGCCGGCCGGGATCGTGATCGACAGAGTGTTCTTGCTCGCGATGAGTCCGCTGCCGCGGCACGACTTGCACGGATCTCGCACGATTTTGCCGGTCCCACGACATGTCGCGCAAGTGCGCTCGACCGCGATCGGCAAGATGCCTTGCTGAAAACGCACGCGCCCTTTTCCAGAGCACGCTGTGCATCGCTCGGGGATCGAACCAGGCGCGCTCGCTGACCCTTGGCAATCACCACAGGTGACCACGCGGTCGTAGGCGAGTTGCTTCTCGCAACCGAACGCTGCTTCTTCGAATGCGATCTCGAGATCGCGACGGAGGTCTCCGCGGTCTCCGCGACCGACGCCAAAGACACCCAGCAAGTCACCGAGGATGCCGTCGATGGCGATGTCGCTGATGTCGACCACACCGCCCGCGAACGGACCATTGGACGCGAAAGGCGAGCCGGCGTCTTCTGCGCGATGACCAAAGCGATCGTACATCGTGCGGCGCTGCGGATCGGAGAGCACCTGATAGGCGGCGTTGAGTTCTTTGAAGCGCGTCGATGCGCTCGGATCGTCCGGATTTTTGTCGGGGTGGTGCTGTTGAGCAAGCTTGCGAAAAGCAGCCTTGATCTCTTCAGGCGTGGCGGTCCGTCCGACGCCGAGCACCGTGTAGTGGTCTCGCTGCGACATCGTTCGGCGGATTAGCACAAGCCGGTCGTGGTGGCTCTGCTGCCGACCTCGAACGCGGGAGAGTTCGGACGGAGACCGGTAGCGGATCGTGGTGCGACGGCTTCGTAGAGCGATTCTCTTTGCACGCGCGGGGGTTTTGGGTGTAGCTCGCCCGCTTCCCAATGGCATTTCTGCGTCTTTCGCCAACCGAACAGAAGAACCTGCTCAACCACGTCGTGGAGCGCGCGCACAAGAAAGCCGGCGCCCCTCCGCCCGTCGTGGTCTTCGATCTCGACGGAACTCTGTTCGACAATCGCCCTCGGTCGCTCGCCATCCTGCTCGAACTGGCAGACCTTTGGCGATCACGTGAGCCAGCCGCAGCGGCCAAGCTTCATGCGGCTCGCGTCGAGGATCTGGCCTATTTGCTGACGGATTCGCTCTCGAACGTCGGCATCACGCAGACTCACTTGGTGGCTGAAGCAGAAGTCTATTGGCGCGAACGCTTCTTCATCGACCCCCACTTGAAGCACGATGTTCCGCTCCCAGGTGCGGTGCAGTTCGCGAAGGACTGTTACGCGGCGGGGGCATTGCTCGTCTACTTCACGGGGCGCGACTTGCCGCTCATGGGTGCGGGTACGTTTGCGAGTCTGCGCGACTGTGGTTTTCCGATTGGGGTCATTGGCACTGAGCTCGTGCTCAAACCCGACGCGGCCATGCCCGACGAAGCATTCAAGCGCATGGTGGGGCCGGATCTGGCGCGCGTAGGTGAAGTGATTGCGTTGTTCGACAACGAGCCCGGCAACTGCAATGTGCTGGGGGAACATTTTCCGGGCGCAGACTCTTGCCTCTTGGACACGCAACATTTGCCTGGTGCCCCATCGCTCTTGCCGCTGGTCAAAGTGATCGCCGACTTCGTGCGCTGAGTTCGATTACACTTCGCGCGTGCGCGCACTCGTGGCCATGACCGTGTTGCTGATTGCTTGTCGGGGATCACAGACGGATCCACCCGCCAGCGAGCCAGACGCTCAAACAAGTCCACAGGCAAACGCCGTCCCTGCTCCGATCGCCACTGAGCCGCAGCTCACGAGCACCGCAACGAACGGACTCGTGGATGCAGGACCGCCTCCGACACCCATGCGCGGCGATGAGAGCCTTCTTGCAGACACGCCTTCGCGAGAGGTGAAGGACGCTCAGGCCCCCATCTACACCATGGAGGTGACACTGCGGCCTGCTGACCCCCCGATCCCGCCAAAGGGGCAAGAAATAGGCGCGGCGACGATCGAGAGCGCACGCAAACGACTCGACCCTCGCATGGTGATCGATTTTTCGCCGACGCGTGTGCGCATGCAATTGACTGGCGACGCGTGGCTTCTTCCAGGCGGCTGGGAGATCCGTGCACGATCGGATCGCTACGGACACTTGCTGGTCTCGCCTGATCAAACGACCTACCGCGTGCTCGCTCCTGGAGCGCTGCGAGCGTTGCTCGGTGAGCGTAGACTCGATGTCGCCCCCGTTGCCGCTGCCGAGATCACACCGAGGGGAGATGGCACACGACGCTTGAACCTGAAGACGCGGCGTGTCGAGGTGTCGAGTCGGAGCGCGAAAGCCACATTCGAGATTGCTCACGCGGAGGGCCTGGGAGAAGCAGGCGCCATGATCGGACGCGCGTTGCTCGACTTGATGAGCGCGCCGCCGTCGACGCCACTGGTGCTGACCGACGAGATCCCGCTGCATGCAGAACTCAAGTGGACCACACGAGGAGGGTTGACCTACGACGCGCTGTCTCTGAGCAAGCGCGCGGACCTGCCGCTCTCAGCGCTCACGGTTCCGCCTAGCGCAGCGACCTTCACGACCGATGCGTTGCCGCGTCAAGCCTCGGGCATGTTCATGACTGCAGTTGAGATCGCCACACTTCACACTGCCGTGGTGGAGGTGGGACCGCAGCCGCTGCCTCCCGGCGACACGCACGCGACGCTCACACTCGGCAACGCGACCGATGAACTGCGCGTGGCGTGGATCGATGGCGTGCCCGCGGCGTGGGTCGCTCCGCGAGGACGAGCGGATCTGCCAGGCTTGTTTCGCGGCAGATATCAGCTGGAATGGCGCACCTACCTCGGAGACGCGGCAGAGATCCCGACGACGGTCATCGCGCCTGGCGCGAGTGAACTCGGTGCAGATGGCGGCACGCCTTCGCGTTAGTCGAGGTCAGCGGTAGTCGTCTGGATTGAACCGCACATCGCTCGTGCCGTTGTCACGCATGTGCGCACGCAAGGCTTCGTAAGCCACATGAACGACCTCATAGCGAGTGGTCGGTGAGAAGTATTCGTCCTCGTCTACTTCGGGCAATCCGCGCAGACGGGCCTCGACCATCTCTCGTTCGCCAGGGTCAGTCTCGAAGTGCGCGTGCCATCCGTCTTGATCGCTGAGCAGCAACGCCTCGCGTGCCATGCCGATGGGATTGAATGCAAGATACACGCGACTGAGAAGTACGCGCCACGAGGAATGATCACCTGTGGCTTGCCAGTAGCCGCCGAAGCGCAGCCGAATCACTTCGCCTAGATACGCGCCGGCGGCGGCTGTCACGAGATCGACCGTCTCGGGTCTTGCGGCAGAGTCTGCTCGCGCGTCTCGCAGGTATTGATCGCAGAGAGAGAGCGTCTCAGGCGTGAAGTCGAGCATCACCTTGTATTTTGCCGTCACGAAACGCACGCACGATGCGGCGAGTTCTGCGACCTCAGCAGGCGGGGCGGTCGCTTCTTCCTCGGTCAACTCTTCGCGAAGCTCGCCGAGTTCGTTGCCCTCCGCGTCATCGTCGCTGACATCCTCAGTGGGCTCTTGACCATGTTTAGGGTCTTTTGCGCTGCCCCCAGCGCTACCCCCAGCACTACCATTGAGCCCGTTCTTCTCCGTCATGCGCTCTCTCTAACATGCGCGTGGCTTCGCTGGCTTTCGGTCCAATAACCCCCTAGC
>JAYVXK010000907.1:0-4146 GCA_043785265.1 Myxococcales bacterium
TCACTGGAAAATGAGTGTGATGGTCTGCGTGGGAGCGGAGCAGGTGTTGCCTTTCACGCTCCCCCAGATGTTCGCAGAGCCAAAGCACGCACGCAGCAAGTAGCCAGGGTTCGGGCAGTTCGCGCCGCTGCAGGTGGACGGCGGGTCGATCCATAGCTCGTCGTTGTACCGATTGCAGTTGGTCCAGACGTGTCCGTTGCACGAAACACCCGTGTAAGTCGTTTGATTCTTCAGCGCGGTCGCGAGTCCGCTGGCGACCGCAGGGTTGTTGCAGGTGATGCCCACTGGATCGAGCGTGCCCTTCAAAGTGACCGACGTATAGCTGCTGCCGAGAGACGCGATGAAGGTCTTCCAGTCAGCGCATTGTTGATTGGGGACTTGTCCCGAGGTGAAGGTCTCCGTGTAGACCAGACCCGATCCGCAAGTGCCGTTGCCGCAGTTGGGTTTGTTGTTGGGACACACGATGCCGCAACCGCCGCAGTTGTTCTTGTCGCTGAGCACGTCGGTGCACGTGCCCGCGCAGTTGGCTTGTCCCACTGGGCAGCACTTGCTGCCGGTGCACCACTCGGTATCGGCGGCGCACGCGGTGTTGCAGTCGCCGCAGTGATCGTGGAAGTTCTTCGTGTCGTAGCAAATCTGGTCTGAGCAACCGGTGGTGCCAGGTGGACAAACGAGGCTGCAAGTGGACTTGTCGCACGTAGGCGTGCCGTTCACCCAGCCGATGCCGCCGTCGTAGCCACCATCAGGATCAGGAACGCCGCTGTCTGGATTGCCATTGCCCATCGGCAGGCTGCCGGCATCGCCTGCAGAACAAGCCGTATTGCAGTTGCCACAATGTTTGGGATCTTTGGTCGTGTCGATGCACCCAGCGCCGCCGCCATCACCCAAACACTTGACGGTCGGTAGATCGCACGCGCCTTTGCATGCGCCGCCCGAGCACACTTGCAGATCAGTGCAGCCTTTGGTGCACGAGCCGCAGTGTTTGGGATCGGAGTTCAGATCGTATTGAGGACACCCCGCGTCCGCGCTCTGCGTGTCGCTCCCGCCAGCCTCCGGTGGGTCGATGTTGTCGATGGGAACCACCGCGGTTGCACACGCCCAAATGGCGAGCCCCGACACACCGACGCCGAACAAAGAAAGGACAACTACGCGCATGCTGACACGATCGCACCAAGGTGACGTCCTCGCAAGCGCGCACCGACAATGGGGGCGTCTGAAAATGATTTCACGGGCAGAAAGTCAGTTAGGCGTGCAGTTGTTCATCGCCCAGCTGCCGCACGACAGCAGGTTTGGTCCGCAGGTGCATGGAGAGTGACCTCCGTACACATTGCCGGCGACCATCGGATTGCTCGAGCTGCACGCGTCTTTTGCAGTCGTCTTCCACACGACCTGATTGTAGGTCATGCACGTGTCGCAGTCGTTGGCAGCGCTGCGTCCGTCGCTCGTGCAGAAGATCGAGCCGCCGGGTTGATTCGGATAGGACGTGTTCCACGGCACCACTTTCCACCCTTTGCTGGTGCACCAAGCGGCCGCGACGGTCGAGCAAGGTTGCGAGCTGGTGCACAGGCCGCTCGAGCAGACCTGTTGACCGGGACAAACATTGCCGCACGCTCCGCAGTTGTTCTTGTCGGCCAACACGTCGACGCACGAGCCGCCGCAATACTCCGTGCCGGTCGCGCAGCAGTGCCCCGCCGTGCACCACTCGGTCGTGGCCGCGCACGCCGTGTTGCAGTTGCCGCAGTGATCGTGCGAATCGTTGGTGTCGTAACAAATCTTGTCCGAGCAGAGAGTCGTCATGGGCGGACAGGTGACGCCGCATGCACTCTTGTCGCACGCGGGACTGCCGCTTTGAGGCAAAATCCCGCCATCCCAACCGCCATCTGGGATCGGCACGCCCGCGTCTGGATTGCCGTTGTCGAGCGGTAACGATCCGGCGTCAGTCACACTGCAACTCGTGGCGCAGTTGCCGCAGTGACTCGGATCCTTGGACGTGTCGACACACGAACCGCCCGCATCGCTCACGCATTTGACCGTCGGCGCATCACACGCCGCTTTGCACACGCCTGTAGCGCACACTTGCAAGTCGGTGCACCCCTTGGTGCACGAGCCGCAATGTTTTGGATCGGTGTCCGTGTTGTATTGAGGACAGCCCGCGTCGCCGCCTGGTTGCTTGCTCCCGTCAGCACCCGTGCTCGCATCGGGGAAGTCGATGCCTGGATCGGTGATGACCGCAGTCGCGCAAGCCCACAAACCAGCCATGGAACCACTCAAGACGAACAAACCAAGAACAATGCGCCGCATCCCGCAAGAGTCGCATCAACCCCCGCACCCCGCAACCACCCACCAACCTCAACTACGGCATCAACCGCAAGAGCAGCATCTGCACGATCTCCTCGCGCGCCGCCGACAAGAACGCTTTGCCGCCAGGATCAACCGGCCACACTGCGCGCAGCATCGGTTGCTCCATCAACGGAAACGCCACCATCGCCATGGCCGAAATCGAGAGCTGACGAACGTCCACGTCTTTGCGCAATTCGCCAGCGCCTTTGAGTGCATCGAGATAGGCGGTCACTGCGTCCACCACGGGTTTGACTCGCATGCGGATCACATCGAGCGCCATCGTCGATCCATCGGCGGGAGCTTCGTGGCGCACGATCGCCAGGATTTGCCCGTGCTCGCTGAAGAAGCGTTGCAGCAATTCGACGAACGCTTCCACGAGTGGACGCACGTCCGCTTTGCCGAGCTTCGCGCTCTTGCCGCGTGAACTCTTGCCGACCGCAGACACAGTGCGCGCGAGGATGTCCCAACCCTCTGTGCTCATCGCTCCAAGCGCGCGATCGACGACCTCACGATAGAGGCCCGCCTTGTCTTCGAAGTAATGATGAATCAACGCCTGCTGCACCGACGCTACGCGCGCGATGGCACCGAGTCGCGCGCCGTCAAAACCTTTTGCAGCAAACTCGGCCTCTGCCGCGTTTAGAATTCTGCGCTTGGTTTCTGCGGCATTTCGCGTTCGCGGGATGGAGTCTTTCGACATCGCGTCCGAGGATAGACGAAGAACCAGTTTCGGTCCGAACTCTCACGCGCTCGCTGGCATGGACTCGAACTCGATGACACCGAGCTCTTCGAAGCCCTTGCGCACGTAAGGCGTGAGCAGTCCAAGACGCTTGGTGTTGGGAACGATCTTGGAGAAGAGCAGTCGTCGGAAGATCGCCATCATCGCGCTCTGGTTGGCTGCCTCTTCGCACTCTGCTTTAGGCAGACCCATGCGCTCCCAAACCTCTTGTGCAAGAAAACGATCACGCAAGAGACGCGACGACTCGATGATGAAGTCTTCGCGATCGCGCAGCTCGCTCGGCTTCATCTCTTGGTAGGTGTCCTTCAGTGAGAGCACGCCAAACGCCACGTGTCGCGCCTCGTCTTGCATGATCATCTCGGTGATTTGGACAATGAGCGGCTCGTCTGCAGATTGCTGAATCAGGCCAAAAGCAGCCAGCGCGACGCCCTCGACCATGATCTGCATGCCGAGATACTTGAAGTCCCAACGTGAGTCTTCGAGCAACGTGTCGAGCAGTTGTTTGAGGCTCGCGCTCACCGGATACACGAGCTCGACCTTCTCGCGCAGGTAGCGATCGTAGGCCTCGAGGTGCCGCGCTTCGTCGAACACTTGCGCAGCCGCGTAGAGTTTGGCGTCGGGTGTGGGCGCGCAGTTGACGATTTGCGCGGTGGCGAGCAAAGCGCCTTGTTCGCCATGCATGAAGTTCGACAGCATGTAGCTGCCGATGTGCCTGCGCAGCTCGCCGATGCGTTTGTCTTTCTCCAAGCGACGCCAGATGTGCGTGCCAAAGAGCGGATTCATCGCGTCGGGCAGAGTCTCCGACTCGGGGTCGACTTGAGTGTTCCAGTCGAGATAGGTGCGAGCGTTCCAGTTGAGGTCTTTGCTCTTCTCGTAGAGGGCGCGCAGCTCCGGGCGCTGCGAGTGGTACTCCCACGTGTACGTCAGCGGCAACGTCACCGTGCTCTCGCTCGTGCCTCGCGGGCCGTCTTTTACGGGCTCGCACATCGATCGCGCAAACGCGCTGTAGTCGATGCTGCCTTTGACGGCACGTCCGCTACGCGGCGTGGTCAACACCAGGTTGCGCGTGT
>JAYVXK010000908.1:0-13040 GCA_043785265.1 Myxococcales bacterium
CAGAACTCGGCGATGGCAAGTCGCAGGATCACTGGATGCTTGAGGACATGTCCCACCACATCGAAAAAACCGGGCTCTTTCTCCTTCGCAGGAACCTGCGCGCTCTCGCGATACGAGGCTTCTTTTGCGGGCTGAGGCTCTGGCGCTTGTGAGGTTTGGACGTTCTCGTCGCCTGTGTCGAAGTCGGGATGCCCCGCGTCGCTCGGACGATCTCTGACGAAGAAAAAGTCGACGACCAACATGGTGCCAATCGCCGCCGCAGGGACGAAGTAGACGATCGCAAAGTTCGTGTGGTGCGCGCCGAGCAACCATCCACATACCGCATAGGCAAGCCAATACCCGGTGGAGATCATCGATCCGAAAACGCCACCGAGGACGCCGCGCTCTCGGACATGAAACCAAGACGAGTTGACCTTGACGACACTGAGCGCGCCGAACGATTGGAAGTACATGTTGATGGCGTACAAGACACTCAGACCGCCGATGAGGCCGACCGGCCAGCCGCGCCAAAACAACAGACCGATGACGATGTTTGCGATCGTGGATCCGGCTGCGCATAGGAGGATCGCGCGCCTGCCACCGAACTTGTCGGCGAGAGGGCCGTTGACCAAAACACTGAGGGCGTACGTCCAAAACCCGACGGTCGCGATGATGCCCATCGTGGCTTTGTCGTAGAGGAACGCGTTGCCCATGGCGCCCTTGGCGACATTGAAGTTGTACCGACCCATGTAGAGAGTCGCGTACGTGAGTCCGAGCGGAAACCAATTCGCGAAGCGGCGCGCGCGAAAAGCGAACTCGTGCTTGGGCGCGGCAACTTCGTCGGACATGGCCATGGGGTTTATATACGAAAGTGAGGTGTCCATGGGACAGTCATGGAACTGTCCCGGACGGGCGCTCGATCGCAAAAGTGGCTGAAATTGGTCATCGGGTGAGTGGCACGTCACGTGGAAGGTCGTCCGGCATGCGCTGGCTTCGAATCGTCCTCGTCTCTCTTGTGTTCATCTTGCCTCGTCAAGCCGCGGCTGCGCCTTGGGGCAGCGGCGACCCGCAAGGTGGTCTTTGGCTGTCGCTCACAGGGTTCTTGTCGTTCAGTGCGGTTGGTAATGGCGCGGGTGTTCTCGTGATGATGGGGGTTCCTCTCGACGCGCTCGCCACGCGCACGCAAGTTCACCAAGCGCTCGCTGACCCACCCGTTTTGCCACCGCCTTCGCCACCACCAGAGCGGACGACCTCACTCGTGCTGAGTCCCGCGCTTGCTCGCGATGCGGTCCAAGCGGCGTGGCGAACGGCCCATGTCGCGGACGATGGTCGGTTCACCAGTCTGGCTACACGCGCGCGTCTCAGTGCGTTGCTCCCAGAGGTGCGCCTGCGTGCCATGCGCAACACGAGAGACGCAGCCGCCCCAAGTGATCTCACGCGGTCGACCTACAGTCCCTATTTTGCAGATCGCACTGTGCTCGAGGCCAGAGCGGTCTTTCATCTCGATCGCCTCGTCTTCGCGGACGAAGAGGTCCCAATCGAGCGCTTGCGAGCCGATGCGGTGATCGAGCGCGAACGCATTGCTCATCGCGTGGTCGAAGAGCTAGGCAAATGGCAGCGCGCACGACTCGACGTGGTGCTCACTCCTCTCGACTCTGCCGACCACCTCGACGCCGCGCTCCGAGTCATCGAAGCCGAGAGCTCACTCGATGTGCTGACGGGCGGTTGGTTCAGCCAATTTCTCGCAGAGCGCTCCAAGGAGGACGCGCCATGACTGAAGCGCCAGGAGGCAAAAACTGCTCGACCCTGCGCCGACTCCAGGTCGAAACGGTAGACCGCGCGGCGACAGAAGCAGTGATATGTTGCGGTCGTGGCTTCTGCAACCCGCCTCTCACCGGGCTTTCTCTTCGGCGACGACTTTCGCGTGGTCGGTGCGCTGAGCGAAGGTGGGATGGGCGCTGTTTATGTCGTCGAGCAAGTGTCGACGGGCAAGCGTCGCGCGCTGAAGGTGATGCTCCCAGAGCTCGTGCAGGACGCCGCCAGCCACGGGACACCCGATTTGGTGTCGACGCCTGCGGCCACGACTTCGACGACATGCTCGCTCGAAATTCGGCCTCCGACACGCGCCTCTTGTTCGAAGCGCGCTCGGAGGGAGCTCCTCGAGGGCGCCGATCTCGGCAAATGGCGCACGCAACAGTCTGCAGTGTCCACCAAAGACATCCATTCGATTCTCGCGGAGCTCTCTCATGCCGTGGGCGCGGCTCACGCGGTGGGCATCGTTCACCGCGACTTGAAGCCCGAGAATGTGTTCGTCGCGCAGAGCAAGCGCTTGGGCTCGCCCTTCATGATCAAGGTGCTCGACTTTGGCATCGCCAAACTCGTGGACGAAGCCCGCTCAACCAAGACTGCTGCGGTGGGTACTCCACTGTGGATGGCGCCGGAGCAAACAGAAGCCTCGAGCGACGTGTATCCGTCGAGCGATGTTTGGGCCATTGGTCTCATCGCGTTCTGGCTCTTCACCGACCTACTGGAAGGGCGGCAATCTCGAGTCAATCTCGTTGTCGGTTCTCATGCGGGAGATCGTCCTCGATCCGCTCGTGCCCGCATCGCAACGTGCACAAGAGATGGGTCTCGCGCACACGCTGCCTCCAGGTTTCGATTCTTGGTTTGCAGGTGCGGTCCACCGCGATCCCCGCTCGCGCTTCCCAGACGCTCGGGCTGCCTTCGCCGCGCTCGAGCCCATTCTTCAGGCAGCGAATTCCGCCATGGCCGCGGGTTCGCCCGTTGCGCCGGTCCAGCACACCCCCGCAGCGTATTCGCCTTATGGCCCAGCGATGATGACACCAGCAGGTGTCGTATCCCAGCCTCAATACGGGCACGCTCCGCCGGGGTATAGCGCCCAACCCAAACGCGGTTTGGGATGTTGGTTTTGGGGTCTCATGATCACACTCGGTGGGAGTGTTCTTGGCGGTGGTGCGTGCATCGGCGGGCTGGCTTGGTGGGTGACCGACAGTCAGGCGACATGCTCCGATCCCTCGGCAAACCTGGGCGATCGATCGACGGCATGTGCTACGGCGTGCACCATCACGGACGAAACAGACGCGCCCTATTGCATGGCGTTTGGCGACGTCCTCGTAGCTCAGGGCAATCCGTCCAGCGCCCTCGAGAAGTACGACGCGGCATGTGGCTTTGGTCAGAACGACGCATGCACCAAAGCCGCCGCGCTCCGAGCCAAGACCAACCAGTAAGTCGCTGGTCTGCTTGACCTCCCCCGCCACGTCCGTAAAAGTGTGCCGCCATGTTGACCGAAGCTCGCAACACTCTGGAAGATCTCCAAAAGCGCCTCACGACGCTAAGGGGGCATCTTTGACCTGCCTCGACTAAGGCGTCAGATCGACCAGCTCGGCGAGCAAACACTCGTGCTTGGCTTCTGGGAAGACGCAAAAAAAGCGCAGGGCGTGACGCGCAAGCGATCGACCTTCGAGAAAACCGTCGAGACGTTCGACAAACTCGCCAAAGACACCGAGGACGCTCATGTGCTCCTCGAGCTCGGCGCCGAAGGAAATGACGAGCCAACGATCGCAGAGGCAGCGGCGTTGTTGCCTGCTCTCGAGAGACGCGTGCGTGGGTTCGAGCTGAAGCGAATGCTCAGCGGACCAGCCGATCACGCGAGCGCGATCATGACGATTCATCCCGGCGCTGGCGGAACAGACGCAAAAGACTGGGCCGCGATGCTTCTGCGCATGTACCTGCGTTATTGCGAGCGCCACGGATACAAGACCGAGATCGTCGACTACCAAGAGGGCGACGAAGCCGGGATCGACGCGGTGTCGTTCACCATCGAGGGCGAGAGCGCCTATGGATATCTGCGTGGCGAGATGGGTGTGCATCGCCTGGTGCGCATGAGTCCGTTCAACGCCGACCATACGAGACAGACTGCGTTTGCAGCGGTCGAGGTCTCGCCAGACATCGACGACGACATCGACATCGTCATCAACGACAAGGACATCGAGCTCACGACGATGCGCGCCGGCGGAAAAGGCGGCCAAAACGTGAACAAAGTAGAGACCGCCGTTCGACTCAAACACATCCCGTCGGGTCTCAACATCGTGTGCCGTGCGGAGCGCAGCCAGCACCAAAACCGCGCGATGGCCATGAAGGTGCTCAAGTCGCGGCTGTACGAACTCGAGCTCGCGAAGCGCTCGGCAGAGAACGATGCGTATCAAGCGACCAAGAGCGCGATCAATTTCGGCAGTCAGATTCGCAACTACGTTCTCGCTCCCTATCGATTGGTCAAAGACGCGCGCACGTCTTTCGAGATGTCGAACGTGGACGCAGTGCTCGATGGCGATCTCGACGAGTTCATGGAGGCGTACCTACTCGCGGCCGCCGGGGGCACACTCAAAAAGGGCGGTGCAGTGGAGAGCGAACCGTAAGAACCACGGGAGGCTAAACATGGAGCTTGATCCAGACGCGTTCGGAAAAGATCAGCCTTGCTTCGGGTGCGCGCAAAATCATCCGATCGGATTTCACCTGCGTTTTAGCCGCGACGACGACACGGTCACGACGCGATTCGTTCCCGACGATCGGTATCAAGGACCACCGGGAATCATGCACGGCGGTTTGGTGCTGACACTGGCCGACGAGATCGGCGCGTGGACGATCATCGGACTGCTCGACAAGTTCGGTTTCACCGCGCAAGTCTCGGGGAAATTTCGCAGGCCTGTGCGGATGGGCCAAGAGGTTCTTGGCCGCGGCCTCATCACCAAATCTGGCTCTCGCGTGGTCACGGTCGCCGTGACTCTCTCTCAGGCTGGAGAGATCGCGTTTGAATCAGAGCTCGTCTTCGCTCTGGTGGACGCCTCGGGTGCGGAGCGTCTGCTTGGCGGTCCCCTGCCAGACGCATGGCGGCGATTCTGCCGCTGAAACGCGGGCGATTCGTTAGACTCGCAGCCGATGGCGGGATTGATCGACGAAGCGCGCCGACTGGTGCGAGAGCGATATGCTTCGGAAGCGATCACCCACCTCGGCGACGCGACCCAGAGCGAGGCCACGTTGGTTCGCGCGCGTGCGTTGACCATGCTGGAGCGGTACGACGACGCCTTCACAGCGCTTGCGGAGGTCGTCTCGCGCAAAGACCTCACGGAGGTGCGCCGCGCCGAATACCAGATCGTGCGCGCAAGTCTGCTGCGGAGTGTGTCTCCACTCGTTGACGAATCGATCGATCTCTTGCGTGGGGCGATTCGATTGGCAGATCGACTCGCGCCACCCGCCCGCGGGCCAATCGTTCACGAGGCGGCACTCGAGCTGTCGCGCACCTACGCACGCAAGCGCACGCGCGATCTCGCAGACGCAGAGTTGGCGCGAGCCAGAGAAACTCACCCCAATGATCCGGAGACGCTGTGCGCTGCCGCTGATGTTCTCGTCGCGTTCGACGACCGCACGGGCGCGATTGAGCGCTATCGCGCGGCGCTCATGCTGGGCGGTCTTGGCGAACGTCTCGGTCGCATCGGCTGGGCGCATGTCGCGATGCTGGTCGGCCAGTTCGACGAGGCGCACGCTCTACTCGACGCACTTGGACCCCCACGCAGCGGAGAGGTGCAGATACGCAGAACCCGCGTGCGCTTGCTCACGGCACAACAGCGATGGGTCGACCTGGTTGCCGCATACGACGACATGCTCCGCCACAACCCGGGCAGCGACGTATCCAATCGTGACGCCTACGAGCGAGCTTGCGCGATGTACCGAGCAGGCTGGTTTCCGCAGGCGCGAGTGGCTTTCGAGCAACTCGGACGCGTCACGGGAGCGAGTCACTACATCGATCTGGCGCGCCGCAACGCTCGTCTGCTTGCACGTGCAGACGTTCATCAGCGACGATGGAGTCGCCTCACAGCATTCCCCACGGTCGCTCAGTTGCGCAGTCATTGCGGCCCCGCGTCGTGCGAACTGTATCTTCGATACTACGGACTTCCCGCGTCACAGGTGGAGGTCGCGCGTGCGATCAAAGAGCCAGACAGCGGCACGCCCGTCTACCGCATGCGTCGGTTCCTCGAAAAGGCTGGGTTTCATGCGCGCCGTATCGAGGCCGAGTTGCCGATGCTGCGCAAGCTGATCGACGCGGGGATACCCGTCATCATGGAGGAGCGCTACGCGCAGTCGGGGCACGTGGCCGTCGCGATCGGATACGACGACATCCGAGAGATCCTCGAAGTTCAAGATCCGATGAGTCACGAGATTCGAGAGACGCGCTACGAGGAGCTCGACAAACTGCGCGACCTCTCCAATCACGGCGCGCTCATCGCCGTGCCGGCACACGACGTGGCCCGCCTCGCGACGCTCGATCGCATCGGCGCCGTGGAGTGCCGCTACATCGCGCTGGTCGACGAAGCGTGGGCGGCGATGGACGAAGCGCGACCTGTGGATGGTGATCGCTGCGTGGAACAATCGCTCGCCATCAGACGCGACTACGAGTTTGCGTGGTTTTACAAGTTCGAGCGAGCGATCGATCTTGCGATCAAACAAAACACCTCCGACGCACGCCTCGCGCTCTTTCGGATCGCCACAGAAGTAGCCTCCATTTGGCCCGATCAAGACTGGCCGGAGAAGTTTCGCGGCGAGGCTCTGGCGATGGACGGTCGTCATGCCGAAGCGCTCGCTGCGTTCGAGCGCGCGCGTGATCGCGATCCAGACGATCCACGAACATGGGCACAAGTCGGCGCGTGCCAGATGGCGCTGGGTCGCAACGACGAAGCGTTCGACTCTCTTCAACAAGCGCTCAAACGTAGTCCGTCGCACCCAACCGCAAATGCTCGCCTCGCAGTGCTGGCGCTCGATCGTGGTGATGTGGCGCGTGCGACGAACCTCAACGACGCAGCACGGAGACTCGCGCCGAAGTTTTCGCTTACGCATCACGTTCATGGGCGCCTTCTCGCCAAGAAAAATGATCACGAAGGCGCGGTGGCGGCATTTGGGCGTGCACTCGAGATCGACCCACTTCGCGCGAGTGCGGTCATGTCGCTTGGTCGATCGCTCGCCAAGCTCGGAAAGATCGACGAAGCCGTCGGGTCTCTCGAAGCTGCGATCGCCCGCATGCCTTGGGACAAGTCGCTGCGCGTAGAGGTGCCGCAGTTGCTGTTCGACTACGGTCGCCATGATCGCGCCGAGACCGCCGCGCTGGCGATCCTCGCCAAGGAGCCGAATCATGCGAGCGCGATGGCGCTTGCGGGGGCGTGTCAGCTCGCGCGCAAAGAGCGAGACAAGGGGCTCAGCACCATGCGCGCGGCGCTCGCGTTGCGTCCAACCGATGCGTGGGTCTACACGCAGATGGGCCGTTTTTTCTCGAGCGCAGGCGAGCATCCGCGCGCCATCGAGAGTCACGCAACAGCACTCGGCCTCGCTTCGACCGAAGCGCAACCCGAGCGCGAATACGATTTGGGTCTTGCGCTCTCGGACGGCGGATACGCGGACGCGGCCGCGGTTCACATGATGCGCGCGGGTCTCGGGCCCGACATGAACGAAGACGCTCTCGTGCGAATTGGTGAAGTGATCGCATCCGCAAAACAAGCGTCGCGGCCGTTCTTCGCGCGGGTGCTGGCAAAACGTCCGGACGATCCCAACGTGCTGCGCGCCTATGCACGCACGATGCTCGAACTCAATTGGGCGCCGGATCTTGCAGCTCCCTTGTTGGATCGGCTCGCCTTGCTCGTGCCAAACGATCCCTATGCCAAGGCGCAGTCGGGCGCCAACGAGATGGATGCGACATTCGAGCGCGAGGCTGGCGGCGAGGCTCGCCTTCGCGAAGCCGTGGCGGCCGCACCGAGCCGAGAGTTTCCGCGTCGTGCGCTAGCGGAGCGTCTCGGTCAGCGAGGCCGTCACGACGAAGCGCTCGAAATCCTGCGGCCGTGCAAGATGCACTATCAAGTGATGCGCTTGCGTGTCCGATCGCTGATCGCGCTCGGACGGCACGTCGGCGGCTCTGCCGCAGCGTGGTCAACACTAGATAACGACCAAGAGATCGAAGAGCAGTTCGCGGCTTTCGAGAGGACGTGGGGCAAGCCGGGCAAGGAAAGCTTCGGAGTGAGATCGCTGCGTTTCGAGTTGCTCGTCCGCATGGGTGACTATGCGGGCGCGCTCGCGTTGGCCGAGCAGCTCTCGCGCGAAGAGGGAGAGCGCGAAGACGATGGTCGCCTCGACACCTGGGAGGCACGCCGCTTCGAATGCATGATTCGTCTCGGCGAGCGCGAGCGGGCTAAAAAATTTGGCGAGCGCCAAGCACTCGATGCCCCGAGCTTGAGTCGACTTGGATTGATCGCGCTCGATGCCGGCGCGGTGGAGCTCGCAGGCGATCTCGGTCGGAGCGCGCATCGGCTCGTTCACGACAATGCCGCCGCGACATTCCTGATTCTTCGTGAGGCTGAAATAAAGGGGGATCAGAGCGTGCCGACGAAGATGGCCGCTCTCGCCACGCGCGAGAGACGCTGGCATCGACCGCACGCGGCCATGGCGCGAATGGCCATCGCTCTTGGTGATCGACCCACCGCAGACGTCAACGCCGCGCAGGCCGTGCTTGCCGGCCACTTGTTCGTGGACGCTTTCGCTACGCGCGGCATGTGTCGACTCGCCTTTGGAGATCGCGCCGGCGCGGCGACCGATCTCGAGCGCGCCTATGCACTGGCGCGACCCGAGGCACGCGAGCGAGACTACTTCGACGCATGGGCCGCGCGCGCGCAATTGCGCGGCGACCTCCCGACCGCAGAGGCGTTCTATTCGCGTTATCTCGTCACGCCCATGTCTGCGTTGGATAGCGCGCGCATCGATCGCATGCGCGCAGCTCGCTAAAAATGGTCGATCGCGACCGAACCGCGACGCGAGCCCCGGCCTATTGGAAGACGAACTTTCGGATCGCAGAGACAACACGCCTCCCTACCGTGCTACGAAATGGCCATGACTTCGCTGTTGCGTTTCGCAGGCGCACTCGCGCTGGGCGCGGTCGCTTGCGGCGCGCGTACGAGCGTTGGCGGCGTCGTCGCTGCGATGGATGACGCGGGCGCGTCGTTTCCTGTGGGGACATACACGAGCTGCGCGTTCGGCACCGTGGTGCCGGGGCCGTTCCTGATGACGAGCGGCTTCGACTACGGCGCCACGATGACCGTGACCGAGAACGGCGACGCGCGGACGGCGACCTTCGTCGATGGCAGCGGCGGCACCTCCGCTTGGACGTTCACGACGAAGACGAACGTGTCGGCCGCGCTCGCGCCGGGCGCGCAGACCGCTGGCTTCGGCTCGAGCATCTGCGTCTACGGGGTTGGCGCGAGCCACGAGAAGTTCTTCCCGACCCGCTTCGACGCGACATCGGGCGCGCTGACGTACCAGTCGGGCGTTGTCTTCGTCGCGCTCGACGGTGAGCTCACGAGCCACGCGGACTGCGGCGACATGTCAGCATCCGCGAGGGTGTGGATCGGTTGCATGGAGGGCCCGGCCCCCGTCGTCACCGCGCCGGCGTCAACGTCGCCGTTCCCGAGCGGCGACTACGCGTGCACCTCCCAAATCGGGACGCACGCGACGCTCGATGGGAAGAACGCGTTCATCACGTCCGGCAATCGCGGCGCGCTCAGGCTCACGCAGACCGGCGCGCATGTGACCGCGCGATACACCGGCGACACGGAGCTCGTAGGCACGCTCGCCCTCACTCTCGACACCGCGACGACCGGCAGTGCAGACGCGAACCAAACCCTCACCGCGCGTTGCGAGCTCGACCCCACGACCGGCGAGTTAGACATCACGGCGGCTTCACTCACGGCAGAAGGCGACACGGTCTTTGTGTCGTTCGCGGGCGCGATGAGCGCGAGCAGCGCATGCCCCAGCGCGAAGAAGATCGCCACGCTCGTGTGCACGAAGAAGTGAGCGAAGCGCAGTGTTAGCTCGCCGCGACACAGGACGCCGGCACCCACACCTGGCGCCCGTCGCTCATCGTCACGCAGACCTGGCCTTGAGCACTCTGAACGACAGTCGCAGGATACCGATTGCCGTCGGACCAAGTCACGAGCACGCGCGCGCCCGGAACATGCGCGGCGACCGCATTGCCAAGTGAATTGAAGGCCGAACCCAGCGCACCAAAGCCCGCGACCGCGGCGCTGCCGAACGCATTCGCCGCTTGATTGGCTTGGTGTTCGAACGTCGGTTGTTGCGGATACCCTGGCTGCTGCGGATACCCTGGCTGTTGCTGCTGCTGCGGATACCCCGGCTGTTGCGCATAGGGTTGCGGCGCGCCCGGCTGCGGATACCCCGGCTGCTGCGGAACGCCCGGCTGCTGCGGAGCGGCCACGGGCGAAGGCGATTGTCCAAGCGGACGCGGCGCTCCACCTGCGGCGATTCGAGCGCCTTCTTGTTCGACCATCATGCCGAACATTCCATACCGCGCCGGATCGCTCGGAATCCGTGAGTTCCACGCGCCAGTGATTTGCGTCCAGCGATTCATGTCGATCCCGTAGTGGGTAAACATCGCTTGCACGCCCATGGCCTTTGCTGCGCCGCTTAGCGCCACGTAGTCTTCGAAGCTGGTGTTGTCTGTCGGCCCTTGCATTGGGAGGGAGAGTAGCACCTGCAACAGGAAGGTTGTGGCTCGGCGGCGGACGCGCACCGCGTTGTTCGTGCCCGATGGAGCTGGGCGGCGGTGGGGTTTGGGCGACAGTGGGTGGCGGGGAGTTTTGGGTATTCCATCGGTCCCGATCAACACGGCGCACGCTCCGCCGCCGGTCGGGGTTTTTGTTGCAGGTGGGAAGATGGTGTTGTCGAGGTCGCCTCTTGATGGCTTGCGGCTTTCTTCTTGGTGCCAAACAGACATGCGCGGCCGATCAAGTCATGACGATGAGATGGGCGGCGACCAGCAGCTCCAACGACCGAAGGACATTGCCTGCTGTGGTTTGGCCGCCGCGGGTTGCGTCGCTTAGGAGTTCGGAGAGGCGGCGCGGGCGGCGGGCGAGGGCTTCGATTGCGGAGATTTGGGGTGGCCATTTTACGCCGGCGAGTCCGGGTCGATCGCGTGGGCCGGGACCCACGATCGAATGCAGTCTGCCGCGATAGCGAACGACGGCGGCTTCACCGGGTAACGAGGCTTCCATTCCGGCGATGATCAGACTCAAGAGGTCGAGGTCGAGCGGAAACTCGACGTGATGCGCGTGTTGGCCGCGATAGAGCTTCACGCGACCCTGCTTCCACATGAAGACGTCGGCGACACGATCGCGACCTTGATCGCGGATGGCTTGGAAGATGTCGACCGCCGACACGAGGCCGAGCGAGATGAGCGTGTCGCCCATGCGGCCTTGATTGCGCGGCAACACGGCGAGCGCCATGTCGAGCTCTTCGCGCGCGATCTTTCCGCGACGCACGAGATACTCGCCGAGCAACTCGCTCGCGTTCGAACTGGCGATGTGATGCAGACGACCCTTCACCAAATACAGCTCTTTTCGGCCCGCTGGTGAGTGCTCGCCGTCTGCGTCTCGCTCGCACATGAGCACGCCGCTCTCGCTCGTTTCGAGCATGGTGAGCAACACGTCGAGCATCAGTGACTGCGAGAGATCGTAGACCGCGTCTGCCTCGGTCGGACTCGCGACGTCTCGCGTCGCTTGAGACGCGGGTGGCAAGAAGCGCGCGAGCTCCGGAATCTCCTCCACACGCGCGAAGCCGCGACACATGTAGTCGACATCATCGCCCCGGCCGACCGCCCCGGTTGCAAGTGCTTCAACGAGTCGCGCAAAGGTCCACGGACCAAACTGTTCGCCGCGAGCCGTGCGCACGGTCGAAGGCAGCGTCGTGTATTCGCCAGTCGGGCGCTCGCCTTCGTCGAGTTCGACGTCGCTCACGGCGGCAGCCGCGAGAAGCTTCGCGCTGTCGCGTACGGCCGAGAGCTCCATCGAGCGCGACTGAGCCGCGAGCACGACGAGTTGCGCGAGGTCGCGCACTGCGGTCGCTCGTGGCGGAACGAAAGGTGTCAGCGCGTCTGCAAATGCTTCTGCGCTGGCGAATCGATCTTCTGGCTCACGGGTGAGCGCTCGGAGGAGCACTGCGTAGAGGGGTCCAAGCCCATCGGCAATCGCATGCAAGGCATCCAGTCTGCAATCGCGAATGGCGAGCAGCACCGCAAGTTGACCTCCACCCCCAAAGAGAGGTTCGCCAATCAACATCTCTGCGAGCACCGAGCCGACACTGAAAAGATCGGCGCGATGATCGAAGGGCTCGTTCGCTACTTGCTCGGGCGCAAGATAGCCAAACTTCCCTTTGAGAATCGCGCTGGACCCTTGCCGACGAAGTTCGGTTGTTCGCGCGATGCCAAAGTCACCGAGCTTCACGCGACCGTCCTTCGACAGGTAAACGTTCGAGGGAGTCACGTCGCGGTGAATGATGCCGAGTGGCGTTCCGTGTTTGTCTGTCGCCGCGTGGACGCATGCGAGCGCACGCAGGACCTCACTGGTCACATGAGCGGCGAGCGGAATCGGCAGTGTCGTCGCGTCTTGACGCAATCGACGCAGCAAGCGGTACCCATCGACGCCATCGATGTACTCCATCGCAAGAAACGGTTCGCCGTCTTCGGCCCTGCCGGATCCCAAAATTTCCACGACATTTTCGTGTCGAACGAGCGCATGAAGTTCTGCCTCGCGCTCGAACATCGTGCGCGCTTCCTCGTCAAGGAGGAACTCGGGCAACAAACGTTTGACGATGATCCGGGTCGTTGGCGCGTGCGGATCCGCCGACCGCGCAAGGTATACTTCCGCAGTCCCGCCCACGGCGAGCCGTGACTCCAATAAATAAGGTCCAATTTTCACGGGCGAACGAGACTCATCGACAAGATGTGGCAGCGGAGACGCAGAGGCTCTATTCCTTCGGCGAACGATGAATCTCAGTACACAGGATCGGTCGGCAGGGCCCGAAACGCAACTTCTCTTCAGTCGGGCCACGCCGCGGCAGAGGCCCAGACCTCCCGTCGTGCGGCGTTCTTGGGCGCATGCGCTCTTGGGCCTCGCGCTCGCGTTGGGGGGGGCGCTGGTTGCATGTGAAGGGTGCAA
>JAYVXK010000909.1:0-13021 GCA_043785265.1 Myxococcales bacterium
GATCATGCTCGACGAGGTGCTCGACGCGATGCCGCCGGAGCTTCGTGTGACCTTCGTGTTGTTCGAGGTCGAGCAACTGCCCGTGGCGGAGATCGCAGCGTTGCTCGAAATCCCCCTAGGAACAGCCTCTTCGCGGCTTCGTCGCGCGCGCGAAGACTTTCAAGAGCGCGTGGAACGGTTGCGCGTGCGCAGTCGCGCCAGTCAAAAGTCGAGTGGAGGCAAGTCGTGAGCGAAGGTCACCCGTCACTTGAAGAGACGCTGTTGCGTGAGGCCCGCGGTTACCAAGCAAGTCCACGCACGCGTCAGCGAACACTCGAGGCGCTCGGTCTCGCCATGGCGCCTCCTGCGACGACGTCTCTCTTGAAGACCCACGCGCTGAAGCTCTTCTTGTCTGCGGTGCTCTTGTCGGGTGTCGGCTATGTCGCTCTCACGCATCAAAAGCCAAACGCGGCGGTCGCTGTCGTCACGCATGCTCCGATGCTCGACCCTGTCGAGACCGCGGTCGTGGCGAATCCGATTTCAGCTCCGCCGGTCACACTCGAGACCGCATCGCCGACGATTGTGGCCCCTGCCCGTCACGCTCCTTTGTCTTCGTCCACATCGACAGCCCCGCCGTCCGGTGTAGATCACGCCGCGCCCCGCACGGACGTGCCGTCCAATCTCGGAGAAGAGATCGCCTCGATCGACCGCGTGCGACAAGCGGTGTACGCTAACGACAAGGAGGCGGCGCTACGTGGCTTGGATGACTACGATCGGCGATTCCCAAGTGGCACTCTCGCCCCCGAAGCGCAGAAGCT
Source organism: Myxococcales bacterium (assembly GCA_043785265.1). GTDB lineage: Bacteria > Myxococcota_A > Polyangia > Polyangiales > Polyangiaceae > JANYHY01. The sequence continues at coordinate 798 of JAYVXK010000909.1, forward strand.
TCGTGCGCGCGCGCGGGCGCTTCCTTGAGCTTGCCGCCGCGCTGACGCTCCTCGCAGGTTGCAGCAGCGAGTACACGATTGGCACCTTGCCATCAGGCAGCGAACCAGCCTTCCGCCCGAGTCAGATGGTGTCGACGAGCGACGTGTACGCCACAGATGGTCGCGCTCTCTATCGCCTCACCACGTCGACGATGACCTTTGGCGATCCCATGGCGCTCGTTGGCTGCGATCTGAACGTCGTGGAGATCACCGAAAACGAGCACGGTGAAATGTACGCAGCAGGATTCGAACGCGGAAAAGCAGCTCTTTACAAGGTCGATGCGCGCACAGGCGCGTGCACCGTGCTCTCGAAGTTCTCGACGGACGCTCCCTGGGCCATTGGCTTTTTGCCGCAGTCGGCCAATGGCGCGCAACGTTTGCTCGGCGAACTATCGAGCGGTCTCACGCTGCTCGACGCCACACACGGCACGAGCGTGTTGCTCGCCCCAACACCTGTCTCGCGCCGCGCCGCATGCGACATCGTGGTGGGTCCCGACGGCGACGCCTATGTGTCGAGTGTGGTCGATTGGACCGACGACAGCTCCGCAAACCTTCTCGAGCAAGTCGATCCCGTGAGCGGCAACGTGAAGGCGACCTTCGTCATTGATCCTGGCGCAGTGATCGACGGGCTCGCGACCTGGCAGGGCGCACTTTACGGCTTCGCGCGAGACGGCAGCATTCAAAGTCTCTCGCTTGAGGCGGGTCGAGTATCGCGCGTATCCCTCCCGACAATCCACGCCCCAAAGAGCTTTACGGGTGCGTCTTCGGGCTGGCTCTCCGTGACCCCCTACTGATTTGGCGGACAAGCTGACTGGATCAATCGCGGCTCGACATATTTTCGCCATGGCCAACGCCCAAAACGACATTGACGGTTCGCGTCGATGACGTTTTTTTGATCGCAAACGCTTCTACCGGGAATGAACAGTGTTATAGCGACACGCGTCGTTCACGCACATGCGTGGTGCGTCGTTTGCAAAAAGGAGCAGAATCATGCGCTTGATGAAGGGGATTGCGGTTGCTGGTGTTTCGTCGCTCGTCGTGGCGATGTCTTACGGCTGTTCGTCGACGGTTACGATCATCGATACCGATAGCGGTACGACCAACCCCGACGGCAGCATCATCAAGAAGGACAGCGCGCCTCCGGGCGAAGGCGGTCCCGGTCAGGACAGCGCACCTCCAGGCGCATGCGGTCCTGTCGATACGACAGCGTTCTCGGCTCGTCCTTACAGCCCACCGTCTGGCAAACACCAGGCGCTTTGCACGACACCCAACTTGACGGACTACGTCTCGTGCATCACGGGCGTCGACAAGACCAAGTGCGCGCAGTTCGGCGGCACGGGCGCAGCAGCCGGTTGCGGCAAGTGCATCGAGACGGGAGCGACCGACGCAAAGTGGGGTCCGCTTGTTTCTCCGGACGGCAAAGTCCTCAACTTCAACGTTCCGGGCTGCCTCGATCTCGTCGTTCCCGGCAACAAGTGCGGCGCGTCGCTCGACGCATCGTACGGCTGCCAAGACTTCTCCTGCAGCGCCTGCGACAAGACGACGACTCCGGACTTCTCGGGTTGCGTCAACGCGGCACTCAAGAAGCAGTGCAAGACCTACGGCGACACGGTCACCAAGGAGTGCGCGGCGCAGTTCGGCGACTCAGCTCCCGCTGACATCAACAACTGCTTCCCCGACAGCACGATCGCCGATCCGAAAGCGCAGCAGTCCGATTGGATCAAGCGCATTGCAACGTACTTCTGCGGCCCCTGATTTTCAGCCAAAAGAAGCACAAATAGAGCGCAAACGCCGTGGGCGATCCGACAGGATCCCACGGCGTCTGCCATTTCAGTAGTCTCAGCGCATGCGAACTCGCGAAGCTTGGTTGAGTGCGGTCGCTGCCGCTCTTGGTGTGAGTGTTGCGGCATGCAAAGGGTCGAGCGACCAATCCGTTGCTGCGAGAGAAGTCGCCGCGCCGAGCACATCGGTCGCCGCCGCGCCGAGCGTTCAACCTAGCGCCAGTCCATCCGCGTCTGAAACGCCAAGCGCGTCTGTGGCGGCGAGCGCATCCGCTGCGCCGTCTGTTGTCAGCGGTCTGAAAACGGTTGCGTCGGGAGGTGGCCAGATCCAACTAGGACGAGGTCTCGACGGCATACGCGGTAGTTGCGGAGCTCGCGCGAATTGCGGCGGAGGTCAGGGTGTTCCTGACGTAGCTCGCAATGCGGTGCTCACGATCAATATTGGAGGGACGCCCGCACCTGAGGAAGCAGTCCACACGCGATTGAACGCATTGTGGCGGGGGTGCGCCAACGCCGAAATGGCGAAGAACCCATCATTTAGGGGAAGTCTCACCATGGAGATCACCCTCGTCGATGGCGGTGTGACCAACGCCGTCATCACTTCGAACAACAGCGTGCCCACGAGTGTCACCGAGTGCATGCTCCTGCGTGTGCGAAACAATCAATTCTCGGCGGGCACGGTCCCTCGCACGCTCAACATCAGTGTGTCGATCGCGCCTGAAAAATAGGCGTTCGCTCACCTGCTCTTGGTGAAGTCCTCGAGCACTTCGATGATGCTGTCGTCCGCGCTGTCAGTCGGTACGACGGTGACCATCGGCGCGCGCATGTCGGGAACTTCGCTCTCCGCGTCGTAACCCAAGATCACAATCTCGGGGCTCGAGTCATCGCTTGGTGGCTTGCTCGCGGGCGCGGGTCGACGCGACACTGGACGCGGTTTGGCCTGCGCAGAAGCATCGGACGCGAGACTCACGGTCACCACGACTGCCGCGACATTGTCGTTCGCGTTCAGGTCGTTCGCGCGCGTGATGAGGGCGTGCACCGTCTCGTCGGGAGATCGCTGCATGGCGAGAATGTCTCCCAGCACGTCTTCGTCGAGTGTGTCCGAGAGGCCGTCGGAGCAGAGCAAGTACTTGTCGCCAGCCAGCGCGCGATGCGACCGCACACTCACGCGAATCTGCGGCTCCATGCCCAGCGCGCGCGTGACGACATTTTGGGGCAACTTCGCCAGCGCGACGTCATCCATGTTCGGTCGCATCTCGAGCGCGTCGTTGATGAGCGAGTGATCGTGAGTGAGTTGCTCGAGAACGCCGTCGCGCCAGCGATAGCAGCGGCTGTCACCGACGTGAGCGACGTGCACCATGCCGCTGCGAGGCAAGCAAGCGATCGCGACTGCCGTCGTGCCCATGCCTTTTAGCTTGTTGGACGTCTTCGCGATCTCGAGAACATCGTCATTCGCTCTCTGCAAGGCTGCCGCGAGTCGTCGACCGACGATTGGTAAACCGAGTCCGTCGTTGTCTGGTTCTTCTGCGCGACCGTGACCCGCCGACTCGAAAAAATTTGCGATCGCTGTCGTCGCCAGTGCGCTCGCGACATTGCCTGCGTTGTGACCACCCGCGCCATCCGCGAGAATGAACAACAGCAGATCAGGTCGTAAGAGGACCGTATCCTCGTTGTGTTTGCGCCTCCGACCAATGTCGGCCGCGCCTGCAGCCACGATGGTTTGCGGAAGAAAAGTGCGCGTCGGATCCGACATGGCCGCGAGGATAGCGGAGGATCACGCCTCTCACTAACGACTACAAGAACCAACCCACAAATACGCACCAAACACTGCGGCAGCAGTGTTTAACCGAAGCCCAATGCATGGCCGCCTTGATACACGATGAGCGACGCGACGTAGGCGAGCGCGTACGTATAGGCGAGCACAAACGCAGGCCATCGCCAGCTGCGGGTCTCGCGTTTGAGAGCCGCCACAGTGCTCATGCACTGACAAGCAATCACGAAGAACGCCATCAGCGATGCGGCGGTGAGCGCTGAATAGGCCGGCTTGCCCGCGCCGTCTTTCGCATCGTGCATGCGGTTTCTGAGGCCGCTCTCGTCTTGCTCGGCGTCTTCGATTCCGAAGATGACACCCATGGTCGACACCATGAGTTCGCGCGCACCGAAGCTGCCGATGAGTCCAACATTGATGCGCCAATCGAAGCCGAGCGGCGCGGTAATCGGCTCGACCTCGTGACCAATCCATGCGGCAACACTGTGATGCATCGCCACGACACGCGGGCTCGCGTCCTCCGGCGCAGTGTTCTCGGTCGTCGGTCCGGGCACGCGCAGCAAGATCCACAGCACGACAGAAGCCGCCAAGATCACCGAGCCGACTTCAGTCACGAAACGCTTGGTGCCACGCCACGCGACCGTCAGCATCACGCGAGCGCGCGGCCGGCGGTAGGGTGGCATCTCGAGCAACAGCGGCAGGGCGTGTCCGCGTCCAGCCGACGAGACTTTGCCGATCACAAGTGACGCCAGACCACCGAGAAAAATACCTGCAAAATACAAGAACAGAAAAATGCCCCCGCGAAACAGGGGTCCGCGCGTCGCGAAGAAGGTACCGATGAGCAGCGAGTAAGTGGGGATGCGAGCCGAGCAAGTCATCAGCGGCAGAACCAGCATCGTGCGCAGTCGCTGTCGCGGATCGCGAATGATGCGCGTGGCCGCGATGGCGGGGACCGCGCACGCATGAGCGGTGAGCAGCGGAACGAACGACCGCCCGCCGAGTCCGACAGCTTTGAGTGCGCGATCGATCAAGAAGGCGCCGCGTGCGAGATACCCAGATGCTTCGATGATCTCGAGCGCGACCGTGAGGATCACGATCTGCGGCAAGAACGCGAGCACGGTCCCCGCTCCACCCAGCACGCCGTCCTTGAGAAGCGACCCGATAAGCCCATCGCCGATCACCTGTGTGATGCCAAGCCCTAGCTTGCCCATCAAGAGGTCCATCGCGTTGGACGCCGGGTCGGCGATCAGAAATACGGCTGCAAACAGGCTCGCCATGATGACGATGAACGACAGCGGGCCGATGATCGGGTGGAGCAACCAGTGGTCCACGCGATCGGTGAGTTCACGGCGTGCGCGCGCCGAGCGCTTGTCGTGGTCCTTCTTCAGGATCGCCAATGACGCGACAGTCGCTTCGTCGAAGTCGACGGTCGTGGGTGTTGGATCGAGCGATGCGACTTCTGCGATGGCTCGCAGCACGACTTCGCGCACGTCGCGATCGTTTGCCGAGACACCAATCACAGCAGCGCCCAAGGCCCTCTCGATTTCGTCAGGCACCAACTCGAATCCGCGCTTGCCAAGCGCGTCGCGCTGAGTGACGACGAGCAGCGCTCGACTCGATCGACCAAACACTTGCTTGGTCAACCGGAGACCGAGCGCGAGCTGCGTGCTGTCGATGATCTGCGCAAGCAGCACGCGATCGCCTGATTTTTCAGCCTGATCGATGAACGTGCGCGCTTGACCTTCGTCGGTCTCCTTGTCCGTGGCTTCTGCGAGTGAGTACACACCAGGCAGATCGACGATCGTCGCGCGACCACCGCCTGGCAGTTTTACCTCGGCCTCGAGCACGTCGACCGTCACGCCCGGAAAGTTGCCGACCTTCGCGTCGCCGCCTGTGATGGCGTTGAAGAGGGAGGACTTGCCCGAGTTCGGTCGCCCAACGAACAGAACGACGAGCTTGCTGTCAGGCTTGCCCGCCGCACTTGGCTCGGATGCCGGCTTGGCTGCGCTCGTCATTCCGCTTCGACATCAATCTCGATCGACGACGCCAGTCCACGGTCGAGCGCGAACTCACCGCCAGACCCAGTGCGCAGATGAAGCGGACCGCCGAACGCGGCTCGCCGAAGCACTTGCACCCGCTCACCTTCGAAGATGCCCACGGCGCGAAGCCAACCGAGGCCCGCTGTCGCCAGACGGATGGTGACGACGCGACCGAAAACCTTATTGGGAAGCAAATCGAGAGTCATTCGGGTGAGGCCCACCAATTGATAATGACTTTCAATAGCACTTGCGCGCCCCCCTCGCAACTCCTAGGAGTGCTAAGGCGGCATCTGAGGCACGAGCACTTCGCGATGGTGGATCACAAGCTGCGACCAGACCCCTTTGGGTGGGTAGGGCATGTGCTTGCGGGCAAAGTTCGGGTCGATGCCGTCGTGGGTGAGGGCGGCTTTGGCGTGGTGTATCGCGCGTGGCACCTGGGCTTCGAACAGCCAGTTGCGCTCAAGTGTCTCAAACTCAAGCCGACTCTCAGCGAGGACGCCAAAGACGAGTTTCTCAAGCGCTTCATTGCCGAAGGAAAGTTGCTCCATCAATTGTCGCGCGCCACGGCAGACGTCGTGCAGTGCCTCGACGTCGGGTTTGCAGTGTCGCCTACGCGCATGGACACGCCGTACCTCGTGCTCGAATGGCTCGACGGAACGACTCTCGATCGTGAGTTGAAGAACTCGCGCGGTCAGGCTCGCCCAATCGAGGACGCGATGGCTGTACTCGAGCCCGCCGCACGCGGACTCGCCGCAGCGCACGATCAAGGCGTCAGTCATCGCGACGTGAAGCCCGCGAACTTGATGCTCACTGAAGTGGGTGGGCGAGTGACGCTCAAGGTGGTCGACTTTGGAATCGCAAAAGCTCCAGACGACGCGACCACGAGCAGCAAGCCTTTCGACGGCTTCGGGAGCGCGATGCAAGCGTTCACGCCTCGATACGGCGCGCCTGAGCAATTCAGCAGAAAATACGGCCCAACAGGCACTTGGACCGATGTGTATTCGTTCGCGCTCGTGCTCGTCGAACTCGCCGCGGGGGTGCCCGCTCTCGATGGCGAGGATCCCGTTCAGCTCTACATCGAGACGAGCGACGTGCAAAACCGACCGACCTTGCGCGCGCGCGGCGTCGTTGTGAGTGACGCGATCGAGTCGGTCATCAATCGGGCTCTCACCGTGGACCCGCGCTCACGCTATCGCACGATGGGCGAATTCTGGGACGCGCTGCATGCGGCCAGCGGCACGCAAACCACGCGCATCAAGAGTATTCGTCCCCCCGCGCTGTCCTCACCCAAGAGCAATCCTCCGGTGTTCAGGCGCTCGGAGTCGGATCCCATCGCGCCGACGCCAACAGGAGACATCGCTGGGACCATCACCGTGATGGTGCGCGAACAACGCAAACGAAAGATCGTCTGGATCGCCGCGCTGCTCGCGACAGGCGCGATGGTCGCCTTTGCGATCGTCAATTTCAATCAGTCGAGCGAACAGGTACTTGCGACATCCGACGCGCAATCTCCTGTCGTGCCGCAAAACACGGTCGATTCGGCGATCAAGACGATCGCAGATGCAGCGCCGCCAAGCATGCTCCCGGTCGCGCCCGCAACCTTCACGATGGGCTCGGACGACGGCAGCAAAGGCGAGCGACCCGCGCACCCCGTCACGCTCACGCGCGCGTTTTCGATCGATCGCACGGAGGTCACGACCGCTGCCTATGGCCTCTGCGTGACTGCCGGCGCATGCACGCCCAATGTGCTGCGCAAAGACGGATCGAACGGAGAGATCCCATCGACGAGTTGCAATCCTCTCGAAGACACCAACTACGCGCGCCAGCCGGTCAACTGCATCAGCTACGAACAAGCCACGAACTACTGCAAGTGGGCTGGCAAGAGACTGCCGACCGAGGCCGAGTGGGAGTTTTCTGCGCGCGGCATCGACGCACGCACCTATCCCTGGGGCGATGGAGCGCCTACGTCATGTCGGCAAGCTGTCGTGGGCGGGCTCGACGGACCGTGCGGATCGCGCAAGGGCACCTACGAAGTTGCCACCACAGTCGATGGCGTGAGTCCCGCAGGTGCATTCGACATGGCTGGCAATGTTTGGGAGTGGGTCGCCGATGCATTCGAGTCGTATCCGCGAGAAGGTGTAGTCGATCCTTTCTTGCCGCCGAGATCAGGCACGCGTGGTGTCTTGCGCGGCGGTTCGTGGGACTACTCGCCCACTTCGGCAAAGACGTGGACGCGTCTGCCAATCGATCGATCGTGGGCGCAACCTTCGATCGGATTTCGCTGCGTGAAATAGCCATCGCGCACGGACTATCCTTTTTGGGATAGCGCACCAGCTATCCGTAAGCGTATACTCTTCGAGACGCGACGTTCGCGTTGCTTGGTCCTTCGAGGAGGTTTTCATGCGTGCGTTTTTGAGCTTGCCGGTCGGGTTGGTCCTCTTCGCCGTCGTCCGATGTTCGAGCAGTGACGTTGCGCCTCCGATCATTCCTCTGGATGCTGGCGACGTGGACTCGGCCCTGGTGGAGGGCGGTGCCGACGTGCAAGTGCCGCCGAACTGCGATCTCGCCAAAGACATCGTCGACAGTCCCGCGTGCATCGACAACGGCATCGGCGTGTTCGTGGACGGCAAAGGTGGAGACGACACCAACCTTGGGACCAAAGCCAAACCGTTCAAGACGATCTCGCACGCGCTCGACAAAGTCGGTGGCAAACCACGCATCTACATTTGCGAAGGCTCCTACGCCGAGGAGGTCACCATCACGCAGCAAAATGCCGCGAGCCTCGCGGGTGGGCTCGCGTGTGCTGACTGGAGTTACTCAGGCAAGCGACCCATCATCGGCAAGAGCAACGTGACGTTGGTGGTCGACTCGGTCACCAAGCCGCTCGTTATCTCCGACTTGCAATTCGAATCCGCGGACGCCGTCAATCCTGGCGATTCGAGCATCACCGCGTTCGTCAAGAACTCGTCCGATGTGACCTTTCGCCGTGTGAAGCTCACGGCTGGAAAAGGCCATGATGGCGCCACCGGCACGACCAAACCGAATTGGTCTGCGGTCCCGCAATCGGATCCCACGATCGCAGGGCACAACGCAAACGGCGCGAACGGCGGCACCTCACACGCGTGCATGTTGTGCGTCGACACAGTCGACAGCACTGGTGGCAAAGGGGGAGGCGGCGGACTCACTCCTCTTGCTGGCGACGACGGCAAACCCAATCTCAATGGCAAAGCACCCAACGACGGCGTGGGTGGTGCGGCAGGTTGCAAAGCAGGCGACAACGGTGCGGTCGCCGCAGACGCCGTGCAAGCCGATGGCGCGAAGACAATCGGCACCCTCGACGCCACGGGATGGACGCCAGGCAGCGGCGTCAACGGCAAGAACGGCGGACCGGGTCAAGGCGGCGGAGGTGGTGGTGGCGCCGGCACTCTCGCTGGTGGCGGCGGAGGTGGCGGTGGCGCGTGCGGCGGATGCGGAGGTGGTGGGGGTGTCGCAGGCAGCGGCGGAGGCGCCTCCGTCGCTCTTGGGATTTTCGCGAGCAAGGTCACTCTCGTGACGAGCGAGCTGATCTCGAACACCGCAGGAAAAGGCGGCAACGGTGCTCCCGCACAAGCGGGTCAAAACGGCGGATTCGGCGGACAACCAGGAGCCGGCGCGTGCGCTGGAGGTAACGGCGGCGTCGGTGGCGCGGGTGGATCAGGCGGAGGTGGCGCAGGCGGAGTCGCAGCAGGCGTTCTGTTTCAAGGAACGAAACCCACACTCGACGACGCAACCAAAAACAAAATCACTGTGGCGTCGGCTACCGCAGGCAAAGGCACGGGTGGTGGGAGCAGCGCTGGCGACGGTATCGATGGCGTCACGCAGGGCGTGTTGATGCTTCCGTGATCGTTCGCTACTTGCAGCCTTGCTTGCGGATGCCGGCGTCTGCTTGTCCGCAGGTGATCACCGCTTGCGTGCATTGCACATAGGGCCCCGTGGCTCCGCACGCCTCGTCGGCTGCGAAACCCAGGATGGCGGTGCAGTTGGTGCTGAAGCCGCTGCAGTTCGCCGGCAGGTAGAGCTTCTCGACGGTGCCGTTGCAGTTCCAGTCGCCGTTGGTGGGAGGGACGCCGATCTCTTCGCGGAAGTCTGCATTCGGGTGTGCGCGCTTATCCAAGTCATCGCAGTCATCGCCGCCATCGCATGCTTTGGATCGGTAACCGTCGTAGTCGCGATCACAAGACGCAGCGTCGGGATCGATCGGGCTGTCGATGATGGCAACCACATCGCTTGCTTGATCTTTGTCCGACGCGTCGAGCGTGGCGTCGTCGAGGCTTGCGTCGTGTGAGAAATTCACCTCTGGAAAGGTGCATGCTGCACATAAAAACAAGCAAGAAACGGCTGAAATACGCGTAGCTAGAAGGTCCATGTGGCCTCCACGTGTTGAATGCCCGCAGTGACGGCAGGCGTCGCGCGATGCGGCGCCACGAGCACAAGCGTGATGCCCGCCGCGAGCGCCACACCTGCACCGATGGCGAACGCAGTGGTGAGCGTGCTCGCGAGTTGTCCGCGAGAGACGGTGGACGACAGCGAACTCGAGCACGGCGCGGACGCATAATTGGGACACTCCGATCGCAAAGACGAGAGCGCGGATTGCCGAACACCAAGCGCCACACCCGCACCCACGAGCGCCGCGGCGCCAACACCAACCAAGGACCACCCCACGATCGAGATCGTCGGCGCAGGCGCAGGAGCAGGCGCAGGAGCAGGAGCAGGAGCGGGAGGAGGAGCAGGAGCGGGAGGAGGAGCAGGAGCAGGCGCAGGAGGAATGATCACAGTCGGCGGCGTCACGGGAGGAGCCTGCACGTTCAACGTCGCCGTCCCTTGGTGGCCTTCGCTGACGATGACCTCGCCCTCACTCCACTCGCCCTCACCGATGCGCGCACGAACGACATGACGCCCCGGATCGCGCTCGAGTTCGGTGTCGAGGAGTGCAGCTTCGAGTGGCTCGCCGTCGAACGTGACGACCAAGTTCGCGATCGGGTTCACGTCGCTCGTGACGGCACCTCCGCTACCCGGCGTGGTCAACACCAGGATGTGAACCGTCACGCGCGCGACTTTGGGTGCGAGGCGCGCGTCTGCGTCCGTGGTGTCGCGGTCCCACGATGCGTACTTGGCCGAGTGATCCACGACGAGCGCGCGTTTCAGTTCGGCCCACGCACGACGCGCGGAAGCCCAGTGGTCTAGGCTCTCTTCGCATTCAGCCACATTGCGCAGACTGCCGAGGCCTGTTGGATAGACCTGGTAGGCCTTGCGAAACAAGTCCACCGCGTGCGCGCAATCGCCGTGGGCGCGGAGAGAGCGACCGCGCTCGAAGAGGTCCTTCGCGTCTGATGCTTCGTCTGCTCGCGCGAAGGATGGCGCGACGATCAGCGCCGCTACGAGAGAGGCATGGAGCCACCGAGTCACGCAGCCATTCTAGATCAACGCTCAGAACACCGCACTTCGATCGACTGATTTTGCAGCGCTCGGTGTGGATGTCGTCATTGGGTTCGTCGGGTTCGGTGTAGGTCTCTTGTTGACGGACTGCGGCGGTGACGCTGTTGGTCGCGGCACATCGATCGATGCGCTCGCGACAGGTGCATCGGTCGTGCGCGAGCTCGTTGCAGGAGCCGAGTCGGTGACCTCGGAGGTCGCCGTGACCGTCGACGCGCGAGGACGACCGACCGCCCACACGACCCCGCCAACGAGGACCGCAGCGGCCACGCCACCCGCAATGAACGGCCACCGTATGCGTGTTGGCTTTCTCGTCGCGCTCGCCGGCGCAAACTCCAGGTTCGTCGGCAACTCGCTCGGAGGAGCAGCCAGCGAGAGCGCGCGAATGAACTTCGACGTCGTTTGAAACCGATCGTCGATGTTGGGGGCGAACGCTTTGACGAATACCTCCGCGAGCGCAGACGATGCGCTCGTCAACACTTCGCGCAGCGGCGTTGCATCGTGATTACAAATGCGGCGCATGGTCCCTTCGACCGACGGATCCGCAAACGGGCGCGAGCCAGTGAGTCCTTCGAAGGCGACGACCGCGAGCGACCAAACGTCCGTGCGCGTGTCGACGTGCTGCGCGAGCGTTTGCTCCGGACTCATGTAGTCGGCGCTGCCGAGCACCATGCCGCGTTCGGTGAGTCTCGTCGGGACGCGCGGTTCACGCTCCGGCGCCGCGGCAGGTTTGACCAATCGCGCGATCCCAAAATCGAGGATTTTGGCGACCATGTGACCTTCTTCATCGCGCGTCAGAAACACATTCGCAGGCTTGAGATCGCGATGAATGACGCCTTCTGCGTGGGCCACCTCCAAGCCTTTTGAGATCTGCGAAACGATCGCACTGACGATGCCCGGCTCGAGTCGGCCCGTCTCGTCGATCGCCCGATCAAGCGATTTACCCTCGAGCAATTCCATCACGATGTACGCCGTGGCGTCCTCCACGCCGTGGTCCGTCACTCGAACGATGTGCTTGCTCTTGCGCGACAGCTCGGCCGCGACCTGCGCCTCGATTTGAAAGCGACGCTGCGTGGTGGCCGCGTCTTCGAAGTCGTCTTCGTGCGGCGCGATCATCAACTTGAC
>JAYVXK010000910.1:0-4122 GCA_043785265.1 Myxococcales bacterium
CCGCGGATTTACTAGCGGAGCATTCCGCAAATCGGTCGTGTTAATTATTAGCGTCATTCGCAAAATGCTCCACTAGGTTGGCCCTCGAGCCGCGACGAGCGCGCGCAGGACAGCCTCTACGCCAACACTGCGAGACGCTTTCACCAGGACCACGTCTTTCGGACCGATCTCTGCGAGGGCTATTTTTATGGCATTTTCGACGTTCGACGCGTCGCGTACTTGAACGCCTCCCGCGCGCGCGGCATCCAGGGCATGGTCGATGAGTCCGCCCGTGCCAATGACCAACTCGATGCCCTCGCTCGCGAGAAACTCGCCGATGGCCGCGTGTTCGCTGCGAGCGACTGCGCCGAGTTCTTTCATCTCTCCGAGCACGGCGACGCTGCGACGCTTTTCGTCGCGAGCGACGTCACGCAAGACGGCGATCGCTGCGAGCATGCTGTGAGGGTTGGCGTTGTAGCTGTCGTCGATGACGATCGTGCCGTCGCCGAGACGAATCACATCGCCGCGCGACGATGCATTGGCGAGCGTGCGCATCGCGCTTTGAATGGCCGACGGTTCGAGGGAGGTCACACCTGCCGCTTCGACTGCAGCGAGCGCTGCGAGAAAATCAATCGCCGCAGCGTAGCCGAGCAACGGTGAGTCTACTTCTAGTGTTTGCTTGCGACGCTCGATGCCCGGTCGCTCGAACGTGATGCGCGTGCCCGCGACCCCGCGCGTCTGTACCGAGATCAATCGATAGTCTGCACGCTCGGATCGCCCAAAAAATAGGGCGATCTTGGCGCGCGAGAGCGACAGTTGACCGGCGGCGGCGTCGTCGTCGGCATTGACGATGGCGACGCCATGTTCGCCGAGCGCACCAAAGATGGCTCCCTTTTCGCGCGCGACATCGACGCGATCTCCGCCGACGCCTTCTGCATGTGCGACGCCGACATTGGTGATGACGGCAACGTCCGGTGGAGCAATCTGCACGAGCTCGTAGATCTCGCCGCGCACGCTCATGCCCATCTCGAGCACCGCGAACCGATGATGATCCTGAAGACCCAAGACGACCATGGGCAGGCCGATGCGATTGTTTAGGTTGCCAAGAGTCGCGTGCGTGTCGCCGAGAGTGCTCGCGAGCGCGAGCGCAATCTGTTTGGTGGTTGTCTTGCCTGCGCTGCCGGTGATGCCAATCGTTCGCGCTCGGTCGCGATCCCGCCGTGAGCGTCGCCACGCGCAAAGATGCATCGATGCCGCAAATCCAAGCGCACGGAGCGCATCGCTGACCACGACGACGTGCGCACGATCTGTGCTGAATTCGCGCTCCGTTACGATCAGTGTTGCGCCAGATGCGATGGCTTGATCGACGTAGTCTCCTCCGTCGAACTGCTCTCCCTTGAGGGCAAAAAACGCGTTGCCAGGTGCAACTGCACGCGAGTCCGTGCACACGCCGACGGCAGCAGCGAGTCCGTCGCGCGCACGCACCGACTTTGCCCAACCGGCAAAGTCCCACGGCGAGATGGGCGCGACGTTCTTCGGGATGGGTGTCGCCATCTTACGAAGCCCTTCGTCTTGCGAGGGAAGCGCGCGCCTGCTCACGGTCGTCGAACGGACGCTTCACGGTCCCGATGACTTGGTATGGCTCGTGACCTTTTCCGGCGATGATGATCACATCGCCCGCTCGCGCCGACGAGATGGCGAGATCGATCGCGCGACTGCGATCGAGTTCCACCAAGTAGCCGGAGCTTTGCGATAGGTCGCGTGGATCGAGCTTATTTTTGCCGGATCCGCGCACGGCGGCCTCGATGGGAGCGGCGATGGCGGCGGGATCTTCGGTGCGTGGATTGTCGTTGGTGATGATCGCGATGTCCGCACGCGACGCAACCGCCTCGCCCATCGGCCCACGCTTTTTTGCGTCGCGATCGCCGCCACAGCCAAACACGCAAATGACTCTCGCATTGGCGACCGCACGCAATGCATCGAGCACACGCGCGAGTGCATCAGGTGTGTGCGCGTAATCGACGAAGACCGCGAGATCGTCTGCTGGTGTATCGCAACGCTCGAGTCGACCTGGCGCGCCCAATTCGTTCGAGAGCGCCTCGGTAGCAGAGCGCGCATCCACACCGAGAGCACAGATGACGCCGATCGCGACGGCGAGATTTTCCATGTTGTGCGCACCGACGAGTGGCGAACGCAGAGCGAGTGGACCCTGTGGCGTGCGGACGACTGCTTCGATGCCGCGCGACGACAAAGACAGCTCGGTAGGCGCTACGTCGGCGTCCGAGTCAATATGGGCGCTCACGCGAATGACCCTTGTTTTCACGCGTGCGGCGAGGTTTTTGCCAAATTCACCGTCGACGCAAATCACGGCGATGCCAGGTGCAGAGTCGACGAGCAGCTTGGCTTTTGCCTCGCCGTACTCTTCCATCGTGCCGTGAAAGTCGAGGTGGTCTTGCGTGAGATTCGTGAACGCGGCAACCATGAATCGGACCGCACGCGCGCGCCCCAACGTGAGCGCGATGCTCGAGACCTCAATGGCCACGTGGGTCGCACCGAGTCTTCGCATGGCGAGCATGGCGCGAGCGAGCTCGTCTGCCTCGGGAGTCGTCAGGGAGGGTTCGACCGCGAGCGAACGATACTTGAAACCGACGGTGCCAATCACTCCGCACTTGGCCGCCGCGAGCGCGCCATCGATCGCGGCGGCGATGAGATGAGTCGTCGTGGTCTTGCCATTCGTTCCAGTGACGCCCACCACCTCGAGACCAAACGAGGGATGTTCGTACACGGCGGCGCTCGCGAGCGCGAAACCTTCGGCGACGTCGTCGACCTCGATCACGGGAAGCGTTTCCGCGGCTGAAATTGCGCCCTTTTCTGCAAGCACGGCCGACGCTCCGTTCGCGCGTGCTGCGTCGACGAAGCGTGTGCCGTCCGTGGTGATTCCTTTGCGGGCAACGAACAGGTCGCCGCGCTTCACGCGACGAGAGTCATGATGCACTCCAAAGACTCGGGTGCTCGCGTCACCACGGAAGGATGCGCTCGCGCCAAGTTCGCGGACCAACTCGGACACAGAGAGGCCGTGCTCGGACTTGATCCCGTCGAGCGAAGCCTCTTCCGTCATGACGACGGCTCGAGCACGATGCGCACAGTCGTGCCCTTCGCGACGAGCGCGCCGACCGCAGGAGACTGTCGCACGACTTTGCCCGTGCCTTGGATTTCGACGACGAGACCTGCAGACGCAATCGCTCGCACGGCGTCTCTCGCGGGCAACCCCGATGCATCCGGGACAGGCACGCCGTTTTGCACCGGTGCTTGTGCAGGCAGCGCGGCGGGCGGCGCGGGCTTCATCGCGGCGAGTGTGAGATCAGCGGGATCGCCTTGTCGCGTGACGTCGGCGATCTTCGCACTGCCTTGAGGAACGACGCCGAGGTAGCGCAGGCTTTCTTCTGCAACACGCCTAAAAACAGGGCCCGCGAGGTCTCCGCCGTAGTGGCCGATCATCGGCTCGTCGAGCACGACCGCGATGACGAGCCGCGGCTTGTCGGCGGGCACGAAGCCAACGAAGGACGCGGTGAATCGATCGGAAGAATATTTCCCAGTCGCCGGATCGGCTTTTTGGGCGGTCGCTGTTTTGCCGGCGACGCGAAACCCGGGCACGGCAGCTTCGACGGCGGTGCCGCCTTCTTCGGTCACTGCGGTGAGCATCTCGGCCATGAGATGAGCCGTGCTCGGCGGAACTGCTTCGCGGCGCACGTGCGTGGAGCCGTCGCGAATGACAGTGCCGCGATCATCCGTGACGCGCTTGATCAACAGCGGCTCGAGCAACCGACCGCCGTCGGCGATCGCGCCCATTGCCATGGCGAGCTGCAGAGTCGTCACACTGATGCCCTGACCAAACGACGCGTTCGCGGTCTCCACGTCGAACCACGCGCGCCCTTTGGGACGCAGGACTCCACTCGCTTCACCAGGAAGCGGCACACCTGTTTGTTCGCCAAAACCAAACTTGCGCAATCCAGAATAAAGCGCTGGTTCGCCCATATTCAGGCCGATTTTGAGCGCGCCGATGTTCGAGCTCTTCGCGAGAATTTGCGTCGGCGTCAGCCAGTCGTTCATGTGCGTGTCGTGAATGGTGACGTTGCCAATTTG
>JAYVXK010000911.1:0-4122 GCA_043785265.1 Myxococcales bacterium
GCTGCCGACGGCGTCGCTCTTGGCCTTCTCATTGTGGAGTCGCGTCGCAGAACCGCACTGGCTCGCGCCGCCCATGCTCGCTCTCGTGTTGCACGCCGCGCGTCGCATCAAAGACGCTGAGCCATCTCCCTGGCCACGACGGCTCGTTCTATGGGGACTTGGAACCGCCGCGGCGCTCACTCTGCTCGTGCACGCGTGGGTGTTGTCTCCGGGCGCGGCGTCACTGTTTCCAAAATCGGTCGATCAGAAGGCCAACATCGCAAACGAGCTTTTTGGTTGGGAAGACGTGTTGCGCGCGACCGACGAGACGATCCAAGAAGAGACACTCGGCGAAGGAGACCACGCCGAGGGCGTTTGGGTCGTGGGACCTCACTGGGTCATTTGCGCACAACTGCACGCCGGCATGCCGACGGCGCATGTGGGGTGTGCACAGGACAAGACAGACTTCGAAGATTGGGCTCCGCGCGCCACCTGGGAAAAAGCCGACACGATCGTCTACGTCACCGACAATCGCTTCGACGGTCCCGAGTATTCGCCCGAGACGCTGTTTCCGGCGTTCGCAGAGACGCGCACTCAACGCGTGAGTGTGGTTCGCGGTGGCGGGATCGTCCGCACCTTCCGCATCGTCGTGCTTCAGCGGCGAGCCAAGGTCTAGAGCTGCGGAGAGAGCCCCGCTGCTCGAATGAGCGCGAGGTCTTCGTGCGTCTCGGGGTTCGGGGTGGTGAGCAGGGTGTCACCGTAGAAGATGGAGTTTGCGCCCGCGTACATGCACATGAGTTGCGCCTCGCGTGACATGTTGGTGCGTCCTGCCGACAGTCGAATGCGCGCCTTCGGCATCAAGATCCGCGCAGTAGCGATCATGCGAACCATCTCGAGCGGATCGACAGGCGGCATGTCCTCTAGCGGCGTGCCTTTGACGGCGATGAGCGCATTGATGGGCACGCTCTCGGGTTGTGGGTCGAGCGAAGCGAGCGTCCGGAGCATGTCGCAGCGGTCGTTGATGCTCTCTCCCATGCCGATGATGCCGCCTGTGCACACGCTGATTCCTGCGTTTGCCACACGTTCGAGTGTTTGGAGGCGATCGTCGTAGGTGCGTGTCTTGATGATCGAGCGGTAGTGCTCGCGACTGGTGTCGAGGTTGTGATTGTACGCGTCGAGTCCAGCGGCTTTGAGTTGCGAGGCTTGCGCTGCGTTGAGCATGCCCGCCGTCACGCAGGCTTCCATGCCGATCGATTTCACGCCGCGCACGATCTCTTTCATGTTCTCGAAAGCAGGACCGTCTTTGATCTCGCGCCACGCCCAACCCATGCAAAAACGAGTCGAACCAGCCTCTTTTGCCCGCCGCGCGCTCGCGACGACATCTGCGACGGAGACGGTCTTCTCGGGTTCGACGAACGTGTCGTGGTGACTCGACTGCGGACAATACGCGCAGTCCTCTGCGCACCCGCCGGTCTTGACGCTCAGGAGCGTGCACAGCTGCACCTCGTTGTCCTCGAACGACTGCGTGTGAACCCGTCGAGCTTGGTCGAGCAACGGCAGCAAAGGTTTGTCGTGAATCGCGCGGACGTCTTCTAGCGTGAGCATTGGATTCGCAAGTTAGTACAGGATGCCATCGCTCTGCATCACCGTCTGCGGCTCTCGGGACAGGCGCTCGGTTATTTCTTTTGAGAAGACGGTTCTTTGAGCAGGCGCGCGAGAGTGTTTCGACCGATTCCAAGGCGCTTGGCCGCCAGGGTCTTGTTGCCCTCGGCCTCCTCGATCGCGAGTTCTGCATAAAGGCGGCTTGCGTTCTCGAGAGTCAGGCCCAGCGGGACCCGCGACGCCGATCGCAACGAGGGCTTGCTTGCAGACTCCTGTGGGTACTCGTGCGGCAGAGTTCTGATGACGCCTTGAGTAGACAACACGATCGCACTCTCGACGAAGTGCTCGAGCTCGCGAACGTTGCCCGGCCACGAATGCGCTCGCACACCGTGCATCGACTCTTCGGTGAAGGTCGGCACGGGACGCTCGTATCGTTTGGCATACATTGAAGCGAAATGGTGCGCGAGCGCTTCGATCTCGTCTGGCCCCCGGTGCCGCAAAGCGGGCAATGCGATCTCGACTACCTTCACGCGATAATAGAGGTCTTCGCGAAACTTTCCCTCCGCGACGAGAGCGTGCAAATCACGGTGCGTCGCGCACACCACGCGAACGTCCGCATCGAGAGTCTGCCGACCCCCGACCCGTTCGAAGACTTTGTCCTGCAAGAGGCGAAGGAGTTTGCCTTGCATCTCGATGGGCAGGTCTCCGATTTCGTCGAGGAACAACGTGCCACCTTGCGCGCTCTCTACCTTGCCAGGCACGCGACGATCAGCACCCGTGAAGGCGCCGCGCTCGTGACCAAAGAGCTCGCTCTCGACCAATTGTGCAGGAAGCGTCGTGCAGTCGACGACCACGAAGGGACCAGTCTGGCGCTTGCTGTTGACGTGAATCGCCCTAGCAAATAGGCCCTTTCCGGTTCCTGTCTCTCCATGAAAGAGCACCGTGGCGTCTGTCTGCGCAGCCAGAGCAACACGCTCGTAGGCGTCGCGGAGCGCGGCGCTCATGCCGACGATGCGATTGAACGGACCACGCAGAGTCAGTCCGGGATCGTGCTCGTTGGCCGGTCGCAACGTCGTGAGCGACAAGGCTCGTCCGAGCTGTGCGGCGAGCGCGATGAGATAGCGCTCGTCTTCGTCATCGAAGGGCACTTCACCGTGCTTGTTCAACACCTGGACGACACCTCGTGCAGGCGAGCGTGTGTCCTCGCGGATGGGCGCTGCGATCATCGAACGAGTCACGTAGCCCGTTTGCTTGTCGGTGCTGGAGTCGAAGCGGTCGTCGCGAGATGCGTCGTCGACGCGAACTGTTTCGCCTGTCCGCGCAACATAACCAGCGATGCCGCGCTCGATCGGTTGGCGCAGCGCGGGCAGCTCCGGCAGTGTGGTGACACGCGCGACGAGATCGCCGCGATCGGCGTCGATCAGCCAGATCGTGGCGCGGTCGGCTCGAATGGCTGCCGCAAGGCGCTCGCCGGCAGCACGCAAGAGCGAGTCGAAGTCGATTTCACGCGACAGCATCGACGCGAGGTCGACCAACAGCGAGAGCCGGGTGGACATTGGGTTGATTGCGTCACCCGCATGTTTGGGTGTCGCGTGATGCATCATACGACAAGCCGCCTTTCGTTTGACGCTCTACTCTTGGTCGGGCGCTGGCCTCTCATGCTGCGTGTCGAGCAGAGCGTGGTTGCAGCTCGATCGTCAGGCCCTCACGCGCCGCCAACGAGTTTTCGAACAGCTCCCTGGCTCGCGATTCAATCTCCGAGACGCCAGCGTCCGTGCGTTGCGGGTCGTGATGAAAGAGCACGAGCTTGTCGACTCCTGCTGCGCGAGCGAGTTCGGCGCCCGCGGCATAAGTCGAATGGCCCCAACCGACTTTGGATCGACCCGCCACGCCGGCATATTCTTCTGGCGTGTATTGAGCGTCATAAATCAGTAAATCGGCGCCTTCTGCGAGGCTTTTGAGCACCGGATCGATGCACGCGTAGTGCTCGGTGTCTGTCGCGTAAACGATGACATGTCCCTCGTGCTCGAGACGAAACGCAGACACGCCGCCTGGGTGATTGAGTCGGGCGACCTTCACTTTCACCGAGCCCACATCGAACGATTGGTTCGGGCGGACTTCGCGCATCTTCAGCTCAGCGGACAGATCGTCGAGCTGCACAGGAAAATGCGGCTCGGTCATCTGCCTGCTCAACTTGTCTCGCAGAGCGAAGCGGCCGTCCGATGCGCCAATGACTTCGAGTTTGGTCGACGGCAAATAAGCTGGCACGAAGAACGGCAAGCCTTGAATGTGATCCCAATGAAAGTGCGACAACAGCAGTGACGCGCGCACGGGCTGATTGTCACGCAGCAGCGCATCGCCAAGTCGACGAAGACCTGTGCCCGCGTCGAGGATGATGCGCTCTGCTCCGACGGTCACCTCGACACAACTCGTGTTGCCGCCGACGCCAGAGGTCTCTGGTCCTGGCGACGCGATGCTCCCTCGCACACCCCAAAAACGAATCTTCATGACCGGCGCTCCTCATCGCCGAGAAATCGGTTG
>JAYVXK010000912.1:0-4121 GCA_043785265.1 Myxococcales bacterium
CAGTGGTGGTGGAGGCGGCTGCGGCTGCAATTAGCAGGCGTTTCGGATAGGGTGTCCCGGTGCCGCAAGCTCGAGCGAAGCGAGAGTACGGACCGCAACAAGTGTACGGACCGCTGTCGAGACTGACGACCATCGTCCTCATCGTGCTTGCTGTCCTCGGTTTCGCACGACATGCCCGCGCATCAGATGATTCCACTGCGCTTGCCACGGTCCAGCAAGTCTTGACCGAGGACTACGGGTCGGCTGCGTTTGGTCCTGCGAAGACCAAACTGCAAGTCGCTCTCGACAAGTGCAACAAGGGCAAGTGTGCGCCCGCCACCAAAGCGCAGATCATGGTCGCGCTCGGAATGGTCGCGTCGCAGTTGGGCGCTTCAGACGAAGCGAAGACTCAGTTCACCTCCGCGTTGCAACTCGATCCCAACGCGAAGCTGCCGTCGTCGGGTACGACGCCGAACATTCGCAACGAATGGGACAGCGCATCGAAGTCCGTTGCACCACCGCCGCCGCCCCCAGCACCGCCACCGCCAGCACCTGATCCGCCGCCGCCGCCACCGCCGCCGAACGCCGTTCCCAGCAAGATTCCGGGCTGGAACAGCGCAGATGCTTTTCGGCTCGCGAGTGCGGGACTCGCAGCGGACCTCGGGGGCAAGCTCGACGAGTGCATCGCCAAGGACAAAGAATCTCTCACACTAGAAGAGCAGCCGCGCACGCGATTGCACTTGGCATCTTGCGAACGTCGCAGCAACAAACTCATCGACGCTCTGCGCGACACGAGCAAAGCACTGCAGGACGGCATCGAGAAAAAGGACACACTCGTGATGCGCGCGGCTCGTGATCGCGTCACGGATTTGCTCGCGCGAATTCCGCACGTCACCTTCGTTCCGCCCACGGGTACGACCGACCTCGCAGTGACGTTCGACGAACGTCCAGTTCCGAACGACTCGCTCGGCAAACGCTTTTCGATCGATCCAGGCAAGCACACCGCGCACGCAGAGGCCGCGCAGGGCGCGATCCCGCTCGCGTTCGATGCGGAATACGACGTCAAAGAAGGCGAGCTGCTGACTGTCACGATCACCCTGAAATCTCAGGGTTCTGAGTATCTCACGCCTGGACAACTCAAGTGCATGCTCGGCGCAAAGAACCAAGAGGAGGTCGTCAAATGCCTCCCTGTCGATCAGAAAGGGCTCGTCGTAAAACTCGGGATCGAAGGCGCGGTTTATACCGACACCAACAGCGTCAATGTCGTCTCGCCCGGAGTGAACGCCAACATCTCTTCGCCGACGGCAGGATGGAACGTCGGCGGAAACTTCTTGGTCGACATCGTCACCGCTGCTTCGCCTGATGTCGTCTCGTCTGCATCGCGCCGCTTTCGCGATCGTCGATACGCGAGTGGGTTGACTGGCGGCTACAAATACAAGGTCGTCGGCGTGCAAGCGATGGGCAACCTGTCGATCGAAAGCGATTATGTCTCTGCCGGCGGCGGCGTCGCTTTGACGGCTGATTTGAAGGATAAACTGCTGACTCCGCGTTTGGCGTATTCGTATTCGCACGACACCATCGGACGCTCGACGACTCCCTTCAGTGTGTTCGCCCACACACTCGAGACGCACGATGTCGAGGCGGGGCTCACCATGGTGCTCTCCGCGCGCACGTTGCTGCTCGTGTCTGCGACGGTGCAATTCGAGCGGGGAGATCAGTCCAAACCGTATCGATACATTCCGCTGTTCGACCCAAGCATTGCAGGACGAGTCCCTGTGGGAGCGACCATCGATCTGGTGAATCGCGCGCGCTTGCCTTTGCGACCGATCGAGCAGTTGCCCACGGAGCGCGATCGCTATGCGGTCGGCGTTCGCCTCGCGCACCGCATCGCCTCGCTGGCAGCCACTTTGCGCCTCGACGAGCGTGTGTATGTGGACAGTTGGGCGACCAAAGCCACGACGACGGATGCTCGTTTCATCGTCGATGCGGGGCGACGAGTGCGTGCCTGGCCGCACTTGCGGGTCAATGCGCAAACGGGGACGAGCTTTTATCAGTTGGCGTACACGGCTGCGCTCAACCAAGATGGATCGATCACCGTGCCGCTCTTTCGTACGACCGACCGCGAGCTGTCTCCGCTCATTACGCTGACGGGCGGCGCGGGTGTTCGAATGGGACTCACCAATCCAGACGCAAAGACTCAGATCGGTCTCACTCTGCAGGCCGACATCATGTACACGCGCTTCTTCAACGCGCTCTACGAGACGTCACGCACGGCGGTGTATGGCACCTTCGGCATGGACGCGGAGTTCGACTGATGCGCGCCATCCCTCTCACCGCAGCCCTGTTTTTAGCTGTGATCGGCGCGTGCGGCGATCCTGTGTATGACGCTCAGATCAAAGCACTTGGCGACGAAGCGTCCAACGTGCCGCAAGGCGAGTTTCATCGCGCGGGACAACCCTGCGAGTTGTGTCACTCGTCGTCGGGCCCCGCGTCGAGCCACCCGTTCACGATCGCAGGCACTGTGTTTGCGCAACAGACCACAGCGATCGGCGTCGATGGCGTCACCGTCGCCATGACCGACACGAGCGGATCGTCATTTGTCGTGCAGACGAATTGTGTCGGCAACTTCTTCGTGCGCCCCGGTCAATGGGATCCGGCGTTTCCTGTTCTCGTGCGCATCTTCAAGAACGGTCACACGCGCACCATGCAAGGTCAGATCGGTCGCGAGCGCTCTTGCGCCAACTGTCACAAAGACCCGTTCTCCAATTACGAACGCTTGTCGTCTGTGGGGCACGTGTACCTCTACTCGCCTGACGACGTCGTGCCGCCGCCTCCGGCTTCGTGCCCCGTGAACCCAAGGGTCGGAGGCAATTGAACATGTTGACGCGCACGCTCCCCCTTGTTTTTGCCGCTTGCGCGATCGCCCTCTTGATCGCGTGCGCTTCCAGTCCCACGCCTGATGGCAAGACGCGCGGCACGATCATCATCGCTCCCGACCAAACGCAGTTTCAACAGTTCGTGAGTCCTGCCCTCGAACGCCGCTGCGCCACGCTCGACTGTCACGGACAAATCGGTCGGCCCCTTCGGTTGTACAGCGCTCGCGGACTGCGTTTGCCCAATGACGCCGGTTTGATCCCAGGCACTGGAGCGACCACGGCCGAAGAGACCACGGCGAACTTCCGTTCGGTCATCGGACTCGAACCCGAGCAGATCACACGCGTGATGGCGGGAGTCGATCCACCACGAGCGCTCCTGTTGCTCAAGAAGCCGCTCATGCTCGAAGGTCACAAGGGGGGCCCAGTGCTGGCGCCCACCAATGATCCAGTCGAGGTGTGCATCGATTCGTGGATTCTCGGCACCATCGATCAAGCAACTTGCGCCAAAGCAGCCGCTCCGTTCTAGTTACCATGTGAATGGTAACTATTGTGGTAACCTGATTCGGGTGGTCGCAAAAATAGGCCTGAATACGAGGCGGCACGAAGCCTGCGAGGATGAGTGGTCGGAGGATCGCTCAATGGTAACTCGACTCAATCTTGGTTTGCTCTTTGGTTTGACACTCGTTGCGTGTGGTGGTGCGACCGTCTCGAATGGTCCGTCGCCTTCAGGCACAACGCCGACGCCGTCGGCCACCACGAAACCGACCGATATTCCTCCAGGCGGAGCGCATTACGAGGGCAAGGGTTTCATCGTTCACGAGTGGGGCACCAACACGATCGTCACGGGCACCGATGGATCGCTGCAACGCGGTCTGCATCATGAGGAAGAAGACCTTCCCGGATTTGTGACCGATCGCGTGAAGGCAACCAAACTCGGCGCGCCAGTCGAAGTGAAGATGGAGACACCTGTCACGTACTTCTACTCACCGACCCCGCTTTCGGTGAACGTGAACGTGCAGTTTCCCAAAGGCATTCTCACGCAGTGGTACCCGCAGGTGCAGAGCTTTTATCCGCTGCTCGCTCATAGCGGAGACAATCAAGGCATCACCACGCAATACGGAACGGCAAAAGACCCTGTGCTCGACCCGAGCTTCGTCTTCAACTCACCGGTGTGCGCGCAGAAGTATGGGCAAGCGCAGAACGGGTTGCTCGATTGGGGCACTGTGCAGATCGGCGGGCGCGGTGTTGCGCCGAAGAACCTCGCGG
>JAYVXK010000913.1:0-4118 GCA_043785265.1 Myxococcales bacterium
AGTTCGTAGGTGTTGACGTAGAAGATGCCGGGCCGTGAGCCGTCTTCACGCGGTCTCTTTGGCATTGGTCGATTCGTAGTGCGCGCGTGGATCCTGATCGTGATGATTGGCTACACGGCGCTCTTCGTCGCGTTGCTCATTGGCCTCGCGTTCGCGCGTCAGGGCGGTAACGATCGCGGCCGTGGTCCAGGCGTGGGTCTCGTCGGCGGCATGATTCGAGTGCTTGCGGACGCTTTTTTTTGGACCTTTCATCCATTCTCGCCGTTTTACTATCAGCCTGGATACGCGGGGCGCTCGATGAAGCGCGCGCGCGAACGTCATCGATCTGCGGAGAGCGAGGTGCCCTTCTACGAGAAGGTGAATCGCTTTGTGTTCGGCCCGGAGATGCCTCCACCCGATCCTCACGCCATGCGAGTTCGCATCCTGGCGGAGATTCGCGCTCGACAAGGTCGCATTGGCCTCGCGGACGTGATGCGCGTGACGGGCTTGCCTCGACATGAGGCCGATCCCCTCATGGCGCGCCTGATGCTCGATCACGAAGGCACCGTCGAAGTGGCTGATCAGGGCGGCATCTTTTATCGCTTCGAACAATTGCGTCGCACCGCAGACGAAGCGCCCGCCGCCCCCTCGCCCCCAGCTTGGGAGACGCCGAAGAACTTGCCGCCGCTGACGGGCAACGACACGGGCGCCAACGCGATTGTCGCGCTCCTCAACGGCTTCAATCTCGTGATGAGCTTCTGGGTGCTCGAGCATGGGATGACGATCGCGAATCTCATCACGCTTTTTTCGAAACATCCGCCTGCCGTGCTGCCCGACACGTCCACGCCCATCGTGCTTGGCATCGTGCCCTTCGTGTTTTCGGTCGGGCTCTTCGTCTTGCCCGCCCTCCGCGCTCTGTTCCGGCGAAGCGCGCGCAAACATGTTGCTCTCGAGAATGCGCACCTGGCGATTTTGCGTGAGGTACTCACGCACGCGCCCAAAAAGGAGCCGATTTCAGATCTCGCGCTCCGTACGGCGTATCGCGACGCGACGGGTGTCGAGCCGAGCAGCAAAGAGATCACCAAACGTGTCGTCGAGCTCGGCGGAGATGTCGACGTGGGTCCACAAGGCGAAGTGCGATATCGCTTTGCCGACCTGGAGGCGGAGGCCGAAGCGCTCGAAGAAGAGCGCGAACACGCCACCGATGCCGAAGCGAAGCTCGGTCGCGTTGTGTTCGCGAGCGACCAGTAGTTGTATTGACGAGTCGTGAGCGAGGACAAGCCTGCAAGTCTGCTGACCGGACGTGTTCTGGCGGGCCGCTATCGATTGTTACGGCTCATTGGCCAAGGTGGGATGGGCGCGGTCTACGAAGCGGTCCAAGAAGATCTTGGTCGACGCGTCGCCGTCAAAGTGTTGCACGAGCGACGACTCGCGAGCACGTCGGCGCTGGCGCGGTTCCGCGTGGAGGCCGAGACTGCTGCGCGGCTTGGCAGTCCTCACATCGTCCTGGTGACCGATTTTCAGACGAATACGGGCGAGCCGCCCTTTTTGGTGATGGAGCTGCTCTCGGGTCGCAGCCTCGGGCAAATCATTTCAGAGGAAGGCGTGCTCTCGTGGCAGCGTGCGGCCTCGATCGGAACGCAGGTGCTCGCCGCGCTCGCAGCAGCGCACGACGCCAAGATCATTCATCGCGACATCAAGCCGGACAACATCTTCGTTA
Source organism: Myxococcales bacterium (assembly GCA_043785265.1). Taxonomy (GTDB): domain Bacteria; phylum Myxococcota_A; class Polyangia; order Polyangiales; family Polyangiaceae; genus JANYHY01. The sequence continues at coordinate 1,700 of JAYVXK010000913.1, forward strand.
CGCGCTCTTTGGCCATCGGGGACATGGTCAAGGTGCTGGACTTTGGCGTCGCCAAGCTGACCGAGACTGACGCGCCGCCGATCACTGGCGAAGGCGTCCTTCTCGGGACGCCGCAATACATGTCTCCAGAGCAGGCCTCTGGCGGCGTGCTCGATGTGCGCACCGATCTCTACGCTGTCGCCGTATGCCTGTACGAAGCAACCAGCGGACACCTCCCGATCGAAGCGAGCACCTCACGCGTGCAGCTCGACGACGTCATTCATCGCGAACCTGCGCCGCTCGATCGCTGGTGCCCCAATGCGGATCCGGTGTTCGTTGCGATCGTGACCCGCGCTCTCGCCAAAAATCCTGACGCGCGTTTTCAGTCGGCCAGTGAAATGGCGGCCGCGCTCGCGAGCATGCTGGGGATTGCGCCGCTCCCGTCCGGGGCGCCGACACTGCCGCAAGCGCGCACGAACGTCCCCACCAAAGACGAGTCTGCCACGAGCGCCCCAATCGCAGCGTCGGCGGCGATCGCGACACGACCGATCGTGGAGACGCTCGTGGTGTCGATGGCGACGCCAAGTGCAGTGGCAGATCAGAATCCCGCGACGCGGTTGAGCCCGAGCCCGAATCCGTTCCCGTCCACGCGCGTGTCGCCGTCCCCCGACCCGTCGCCATCTCAGTCGCCGTTCCCGTTCCCGTCGCTGTTCCCGAACCCGGTGCCGTTCCAGTTCCCGTCCCAGGCCCCGCTCCAGTCACCATCTCGGAGTCCGAGCCCGTTGCTCGTTGATGGGTATGGATCCGACGGGCGTGTGGCGGTCGTCCGCGCTCCGAAGCGCTCGCGATGGTGGCTGTGGATCAGCCTTTTTTTAGCCGTGGTCGTGCTCGTTCCGGTCGGCGGAGTGTTCGCCATTTTTGGCTATTACGTCCATGTCACGAGTGTTTGCGAGGACACGCGCGCGAGCGCCGAAGAACGCATCGACGCGTGCGAGACGGCGTGCTCCAAAGACGAATCCAACGTGAAGTACTGCACCATGCGTGGCGACTTGCTGGTTTCCAAAGGCCTCACGGCCAGCGCCGACAAGCAATACGACGAGGCGTGCTCGGGTGGCGACAAGGCGGCGTGCACCAAGCTCGCGAGCCTGCGGAGCGTGCCGCCCAAGTGATCAGGCGTTGAGTGAAGTCGCTTTGTTTTTTCGTCCGACCTGCAGGAGTTGCCCGCACGCGGCTGATACATCGCGTCCGCGCGAACGACGCACGGTGACGAAGGCTCCCGCGTCTCGCGCGACGCGAACGAAGCGATGGATGCGATCTTCCTCGGGTGGAGAAAAGCGCGCGCCATCGTACGCGTTGTACGGAATCACATTGACCACGTGACGAAAGCCTTCGGCAAAAACTGCAAGTCTGCGCGCGTCGTCGTCTGAGTCGTTCTCGCGGTGGAGGAGCACATACTCGAGAGTGATTTTTTCGTGAGGACGAACGGGAAAACGGAGCAACGCAGCGCGCAGTGCCGCTAAATTATGGGCTTTGGTGATCGGCATGGTGCGCAAACGCGCTTCATCGGTGGTCGCGTTCACACTGAGCGCAAGGCATGGACGGACAGCCGCGCATGCGAGCGCATCGATGCCATGCACGAGCCCGGACGTGGAGACGGTCACGCGCGACGGCGCAATGCCGAGACCTGCGGTGTCGCACATCGCTTCGATCGCATCGAGCAGAGCCGCGACATTGTGGAGCGGTTCGCCCATTCCCATGAAGACCACATTGACTCGTTGCGCATCCGTGGTCGCACACGCCCGCAACACGACGATCAACTGCCCGACGATCTCTCCAGCGGTGAGATTTCTGACGAGACCCATTTCGGCGGTTCGACAAAACGTGCAACCCATCGCGCAGCCGACCTGACTCGACAGGCACACGGTCACGCGGGGGTTCTTCACCGCGCGCGGCATGTGCACCGCTTCGATGCGCGCGCCGTCGGCGAGTCTCAACGCGAATTTGGTCGAGCCGTCGGCGGACTTTTCTTGTTGCTCGATGTCTGGAAGCGATAGATCGAGATGCGCGTCGACGAACGCCGCCGCCCTTTTTCCCAACGCGGTCGCGTCGTGTCGACCGAGCGCGGCACCGATGAGGCGCGAAAAAAATACGCATGCATCGATCGGAACGCCAATCGCCGCGAAATCAGCCGCTGTCAGAGCCCACGCCGATCGACGCGCAGATTCGGAGGACTCCTGCATCGCGCGTTTAGCCTACCATGGCGTCGTGATCAGCGATGCAGACACGGTGTCCAAACCATCCGAGGTTTTCCCTTGGGTTGGGCCGCCCGGTCCATCGCGACCCGAGCGGGAGCGTGATATCGTAATCCACGCGGCGTGCGACCATGAGCGAGGTTGACCAAGCGGAGTTGGCCGAAGCGCGCATCGGCAGAGTGTTGAGC
>JAYVXK010000914.1:0-4118 GCA_043785265.1 Myxococcales bacterium
GCGATGACGCAGGCCCGCATACGCAAGGTATTGAAGCTCGTCGACGAGCTCGATCTCGACGGTAGCGAGATCCGCGCGCTTCGGGCCGAACTCGACGCACGCGGCGAATGCGAGGTGAGCCTCACGGCGGGTGCCACGGCGGACGAGCGAGCGCTGGCGCTCACCATCAAGAAGCGAATCGACGGGGCAGCACGTGGCGAGACGCCCATGGTCTCGATGACGGAAGCCAGCCGGGCGCTCCGCGAACGACGAAAGGCCCGAGGCCGTACGAGCGCCCGTTGAGGTACCTCAGTCTGGAGGTGGTCTTCGAGCTGGACGAAGCGATTCAGAGCTACGAAGCGCAGCGCGATGGCCGCGGCCGCCGATTCGAGGCCGAAGTCCTCACGACCTACCAGCGCATCGACGACACGCCGCTCGCCTTTCCGCGCTTCCCGTTCGTCGTTCGTCGTTCGGCCGATCGTGCGTCGTGCCAAGGTCGCGCGGTTCCCGTACGCCGTGCTCTACTACTTGTTCCGAGGCGAGCCCATCGTCGTCGCGATCGCGCATGGCCGACGGTCCCCGAGCGCGTGGCGCGATCGGCTGCGGTGACGATGCGACGGGGCGAGGTGGCGCGTTAGCTTCCCCGTCGTCGACAACCTTGGGAACGGCCACTACACTCTGACGATGCGACCCAACCTGCGGTGTGGCGTGATGTTGGGCGCGCTAAGCGCAGTCATGTGCTGCGGTGGACGCTCCACGTTGGGCACGGACGTCGTGTCCATGGAGGTCGCGGACGCCACGATCGTCGATGCCGCGACCATCGACGCCTCGACGGGTGCGGATGCCGTTCCGCTGTCAACAGTTTGCTTCCCACACGCCGCAGAGAGCTCCCCTCCGCAGTTTCCCTGCACCGCTCACTCTTACGACCATCCTCGAGGCTGCGGTGGCAGTCTCACGTGTCAAGCGGGAGGCGGCTCAACTACGATTTCGATGAATTGCACGAACGGCACTTGCCGTTGCCAATTCGAAACCGTCGACCAAAAACAAGGTCCAGTGTGCACGTGCGCGGCGCTCGTTCCGAGCGACTCATGCGGCAATGTCAACTGCTGTTGGAACTAGCAGTCAGTCCACGGACCGCGAAGCCTGCGCTGACATGCGACCCGGCGAGGCGGCGTGTTAGCTTCCGCACCTGCCGCATGCCGAACACTCAAGACATCGTTCAGAAGCTCTGGAACCTCTGCCACGTCCTGCACGACGATGGTATCACGTACCACGAGTATGTGACCGAGCTGACCTTCCTGCTCTTCCTCAAAATGATGAAAGAGACGGGCGTGGAGGAGCAGATCCCCAAGGGCTACCGCTGGGACGACGTGACCAAGAAGGACGGCGTCGAGCTGCTCGACTTCTACAAGAAGCTGCTCATCGATCTCGGCAGCAAGGGCTCGGGACGCGTGCAGGCCATCTTCGCGAACGCCTCGACGTCGTTCCGTCAGCCGCGTCACCTGCGCACGGTCGTCGAGAACATCGACGCGCTCGACTGGTACAGCGCCAAGTCCGAGGGGCTCGGCGATCTCTACGAGGGCCTGCTCGAGAAGAACGCCGAGGAGACCAAGAGCGGCGCAGGCCAGTACTTCACGCCGCGCGCGCTCATCGAGAGCATGGTCACACTCATCAAGCCACAAGCGGGCGAGCGCGTGCAGGATCCCGCGGTGGGCACGGGCGGCTTTCTCATCAATGCCGATCGCTACGTGCGATCACTCACGGACGGCTACCACGACCTTCCCGTCCCCTGATCACTGCTACCTTCACAACGTGATTCGGACACTCCATCGCTGGACGTTCGCAGTGGGCCTCGTCGGTTGCGCCTCAATTGGCGCAGACCCCGCGACCATGCTCGAAGCTGGATTGACCGACGCCAAGCACGTTGCTGACGCTGGCTGTGGTCCCGTTCCGCAGGTCCCTTGGCAGCGTTATCCAGTCTGCGTCAGCGATTGTACGGATGACCGCGCGTCTGAAATGCAATGTGTGGATGGTGGCTGGTCATGTCCGGCTGGCTCGGTGGCCGCCAATTCCTGCCCTTGTCAGGTGGGCCTTCCTCCACCGAACACGTGGTGCACCGCGTGCGATGGCGCGGTCACCAGTGGGTGTGATCCAAACACGCACGAGCTCCATTGCCCAGACGCCGGGAGTTGCGTAAGCGACGCCGGAATCGAGTAACCCATCTTTGGGAGTCGACGAAGCCCCACAAGAGCGGAAAAGCGGCAGAGCCGGCTGGGCCACGACGATCGCGTGGGCGATCTGCGCTTCACTTCGCACCTTTTCTCGTTCGCACGACAAGATTGACGTCATCTCCAACTCGCGGGTGCTCAGCGCGGGACATTCCAAGAAATGGCGTTGACGCATTTCTCATTGATTGGAGCAAGCGTCTGGGAAGAAAGGCTAGTGCAAAACCTCCGCGCCGCGCGCAGCGAATAACGCGAGGGTGGCACGATTCGGCGTGATGGTCGTCTTGTAGAGAGGACTGAGCGGCGTCTCCGAGAGCTTCACCGCGAGATCAACTGGGTTGGGTACGATGCCACACGTCGGGTCGAGGTAAAACGAAAGCGCGTGCGCGAAGTCGACCATCACGCCGGTCACCTGGCGGCTCGCGGTCTTGCCATACGCGACCTTTGCCATCTCCGTGTCCTCGGTCTCGATGTCCGCCGTTGTGACCCCTATCGCGCCGAGGATTTGGCAGATTGCATGACGAAGGCGCGGAACCAGCCCGGAGATCGGCGCGGCCGCAACGACCACCGGCAAGAACGTCCGCTCACTCACCGCGAGCACGACCTGGATCCTGCCGACGTGGATCAGGTTCGCGTACCAGTCGCCGAGACGCGTCGTGGGTGCCGTGGTCGCCTCGGACAACGACGAGCCGAGGCGCTTCGTGAGGCGCTTGGTGCAGCGCAACGTGAACACGAACGCGTGTGTACTATGCGGTCGGTGGAATTTGAAGTCGCCACCTTCCGCCCGCCCGACAACGGGGGCCTATCGCGACCCGCTGGCTGCGTAGAAGTCGATCGGAAAATCATCCTCGGCGAGCGCGCGTGACCAGAACGTATCGAGGTCGAGTGTCGAGCGGGCGACGCATTCCTCGAACTCCGTGCACTCGGGATCGAGTCCCCATAGAAGGTCGTGCGAAAGAAATGCAACCTCGCCCGTCGCGAGCTCGACGGCGATGGGGTCGCCGTTCGGACTTCCGCCGATGACAAGAAAACCATTTCGCAGCGCGTACTGGTTCGGCTTGCCGTTCGCTTTCGGGAGCGCCGAAAACGGATAAAGAGCGAGCTCCCCGACTGACATCGCACCGGAGACCGAACACGTCTTCAACTGCGAGACGAGCTTCGGTGCAACGCGGTGTTTCTTCAGGAAGGCGAGCGTCGTTTCGGAAGGCTTCTCGACACGCAACGCCCTTCCGGTCTTCTTCACGACGGCTGCAAGCATGACGATCAGGGTACCACCGCTCGCAGCTACGAGTTCTGCTCGTCATCACCGAACAGAACGCGGTCGAGTTCAATCGCGGTAAGGCGTGGAGCTTGCGGCCTCGGAGTCCGCCAACGCCTCCTCAGCCGCGAGGCGCTCGTTCTCATTGCTGATCACGCCACGGATTTTGCCGCCGCACTTGGGGCAAGTCGTGGCGAACGATGCGAGCTGTCCGTTGCATTCTGGATTCGAGCACGAGTCCGTGTAGACGTGCCAGCCACCTGCCGCGCCTGCGACACTCGCGAGGATCGTGATCAGGGTGATGACGACGCCGTCTCGCGTCATGAGGCCCGTTACGATCGCAGCAGCGAGTCCCGCAAACCCTCCACCAATGCCAAACCGCCGCGTTCGAACCATGAACACGTTACCGCTGCGTTCGCGCTTGCGCGCCGCTGCGACGCCATCATTGGGGTCGAACATGGCGTCTGGCGGAAGGCTTATCAAGAGCGGACCCGACGCAACTCGAGAGGGACGGGCCGAGACTCCCAATCGCTTCCGAAGCCGCTTCTGGTGGCCCGCGAGCGACTCGCAAGAAGCGACGAAGAAGTCTTGTTGGTTGGGCTCGAGGAATTCGCCAAGGCGCGCCCGCTCGCCAGCACCACAACTCCGCGCCATCA
>JAYVXK010000915.1:0-13007 GCA_043785265.1 Myxococcales bacterium
CCGTCCCCGTCCCCGTCCCCGTTCCCGTCCCCGCTCCCGTTCCCGTTCCCGTTCCCGTTCCCGTCCCAGTCCCCGTTCCCGTCCGTTCCCGCTCCCGTCGCCTTCGGAGTTGCGGCTGTGCTGATGGGGAGGTCGGCGACTGGAACCTGGGGGTGTGCTATCTGCCCTGCCCATGTCTCTCGCGCCACCATCAGTGATCGGACCGGCGATCGAGTCTGCGCTCGAAAAACGCGGCTTCACGTCGCTGACGTCGATTCAGCTCGCGGTCCTCGATCCGACGCTCGCGGGCCGTGACTTGCGCATTACTTCGCAGACCGGATCGGGCAAAACCGTCGCGGTTGGCTTTGTCATTCGAGAAGTGATCGAAGGCGAGCATGCCTCCAAAGGCGCTGTGGCTCGGCCGCGCGCTCTTGTGATCGCGCCCACGCGGGAGCTAGCTCGACAGTTCGAAGAAGAACTCTCGTGGCTCTACGCCGAGGCGCGCGTGCGGGTGGTGTCGGTGACCGGAGGAACGAGTCAACGAGACGAGCGTCGCACGCTTGCGCAAGGACCTGCGGTCGTCGTCGGCACGCCAGGTCGGCTGCTCGACCATCTCGATCGCGGTGTGATCGATGGTTCGCAAATTCAAGCTGTGGTTCTCGACGAAGCCGATCGTTTGCTCGACATGGGTTTTCGAGAAGACCTCGAAAAGATTTTGTCGTTCGCAAAAGGCGAGCATCGGACCCATCTCGTGTCGGCGACCTTCCCACGCGAGGTGAGGTCACTCGCTGATCGCGTGCAAAAAAATGCTGCGCTCGTCGAAGGCACACGACTCGGCGCAGCGAACATCGACATCGACCACGTCCTGCACTTGGTGGCGTCGCATGAGCGACTCGCAGCACTGGTGAACTTGTTGCTCTCTCGAACCGAGGAGCAGACTCTGGTGTTTGCGCGCACGCGAGCCGATGTGGCGCGTATCGCAAAAGAGCTAGAATCAGCCGGGTTTCGCGTCGCACAGCTCTCGGGTGAGATGGAGCAGAGCGCTCGTAACCGCGCGCTCGCGGCGTTCAAGTCTGGTCATGTCAGCGCGATGGTCGCGACGGATGTCGCTGCGCGCGGCATCGACGTGCAAGACATTGCGCGCGTCATCCACTTCGATCCGCCGGGTGACGCAGACACGTACACGCATCGCAGCGGTCGCACGGGACGCGCTGGCAAGAAGGGCACGAGCGCAGTCCTCGTTCCGCCGAGCGCTCTCGTAGGGACCCTTCGTCTTCTCGGAGGCGCGCGTGTCACCCACCGCTTCGAGCCGGTGCCCACCGCAGCAGACATTCGCCGCGGACAAACCGAGAATTTCGAGAAGGAGCTGCTTGCCGAGGGCGAGGACCGCATGGACGAGGTCACTTGGGATCTCGCCAAGCGTCTCGTTGCCTCGCCGACCGCGTCACGCTCGGTGGCTCGTCTCATCTCGCGCGCGCGCAAAGCAAGCGGTCCCGAACCTCGCGAGGTGCGTCCGCTCGATCCTCCAGTGCACCGCAGTCGAAACTTCGACGACCAGCCGCGGAACTTCCGGGACCAGCCGCGGAACTTCCGGGACCAGCCGCGGAACTTCGAGGACCAGCCGCGGAACTTCCCAGACCAATCTCGCACCAGGTGGAGTGCATCTTCCTCCCCCCGCCCACCAGCGGACTTTCATGCGGAGTCGCCCAAAGCGCCCGTGCAACCACGTCTCTACGGCGGCGATGATCTGCCTGAAAAACCGGCTCCCCGTGCACGGGCAAGCGAGCGGAAGATCCATGACACCGAGAGCGCGCCTCGGCCGCGTGCGAGCGAGCGGAAGATCCATGACACCGAGAGTGCGCCTCGGCCGCGTGCGAGCGAGCGGAAGATCGACAACGGCGACACTCCTATCCCCCGAGCGCGAGCGAGCGAACGGACGATCAGTCCGGCGTTGAACGAGGCGCGTGGTCGTGCAGAGACGCGCGTGCGCACACCGAAGTCTCCCGATCGTACTTGGGTTCCGTTTCGCATCAGCTGGGGCGGGCTGCACGGAGCAGACGTTCGACGGCTTCTACCGATCGTCTGCAGACGTGGCGAGATCGAAGGCGGCGACGTGGGAGCGATTCGCGTGGACCGCACCTTCTCACTGGTCGAAATCGGCAGTGACGTGGCCGATCGTTTTGCAAAGTCTGCAGCGCGCCCAGACCCGCGCGATCCGCGCATTCAGATCGAACGCCAAGACGGTCCCGCGATGCACGCGCCCCCGCGACGAGACGATCGCCCGCCCCCCCGACGAGACGACGGACCGCCACGGCGCGACGACCGCCCACGGGTCTCCGCGCCGCGCGATGAAGCACGCACTCGGTGGAAGAAACCCGAAGGCGGCGCCACCCCGCTGAAGCGCAAGCCCAAGTCACGCGACTGATCGAACCGCGATCAGAGGCCGCGCAATGGCCCGCACGTAGGGAGATCTCCAAAGCCTGCGCTGTCGTGGCCCATCGAGCGGAGCACCGTGCAGCCCAAGCGCTGGAATGGCTGCGTGCCGATGTCCACGAGTTTGCCTCTGCTCGTCGAGTCCGCGAGCGGTCCGCCGATGAGCACGGTCGGGATGTTGTCTTGGTTGTGGTCGCCGCGCCCGAACTCGTTGGCCCAAACAATGAGCGTATGATCGAGGGCGTTGGAACCGTCGGCTTCGGGTGTTTGCGCGAGCTTGGTCGCCAGTCGCGCGACCACTCCAGCGTAGTAGCGATTGGCCGCCACAATCATGGCAGTGTTGGAGGGAGAACTGCCTTGGTCGGTGTGATCGAGGTGCGCAAGCGAGTGGATGTCCGTGGTGTTGCCGACCCATCCGAACTTCCACTTGGCGCCCGCGTAACCCAGCTGCAGCGTTCCGATGCGCGCAATGCCGCAGCCGATCGTCGTCGCGAGCAGGTCGACCATCGTGTCTACGAGCTGCGGGATCGCGTCGTCCGACGACACGAGTAGTTCTGGCTTGGCGCGGTAGTCGAAGGGGACGGCCAGCGCGCCGCATTGTGGGTGGTCGAGCGACGCGGAGATCTGAGCCTCCAGTTGGCGGATCGCCGTGGTGTGCGCGTCCATCTTGTCCTTCTCGACCGCGCCAAGACGCGTCTGCATGTCGCGAAGGTCGGCGGCGTTCGCGTCGAGCACACTCTTGCGTTGACTCAGACGCGCCTTGAGTTCGTTCGTGGTCACATTGCCCGTCGCAAAAAAGCGCGCGTATGCGTCAAACGGGTTCAACGTTGGGATCTTGTGCATGCCGGGCGCGATGTAACAAAACGAGCGACGGTGACCGAAGCCAGGCTTGGGATAAGGCTCGACCGCAGACGCGAGCACCGCGAGAGCGAGCGAGTCCGTGTCCCAATCGCGCGCCACAATCTGATCGACTGAGGGACCAGCGCCCCACGGCTCGCCCGCAACACTCATCAGTTTGTGTCCAGTGAACATGCGCGCGAAACCCATGTCGTGCTCGTTGCCTGTCGTGCCGGAGCCATCGAGCGGCACCTGTAGACCACGCACGACCGTCGTCCGCTTCGCGATGTCTGGATTCGACAACAACGGTTCGAGAATGGTCGACGTAAAGCCTTGGCGAGGCCAAAAATTGGCCTGTTGCGTGCCATTGTTCTGCATCACGAGCACGAGCCGACGCGGAGGGGTTTGTGGGTCACCAAACGTGCGACGTGCGAGAGTCGCGCCCGCGAGAGCGCCTCCCAACAGGCTGACGAAGTGCCGTCGTGAAATCATTTTGCACCCGCGACTTCGCGCGTGACGAAAGAATCGCTCTCGATGAGCGCAAGCGCGAGCGCGTCGATGCGGTCGGTGACTCGGAAGCCCGAGGCCACCGTCATGAGAGTGGGAAGGGTCAACGCATTCTCGGGCGCTCCCATTGCGAAGCGAAACAATTGCTTGACGAAGCAACTTCGAAAATTTTCGCTCGCGCGCAGATCGGCGGAGAGCTCCGTCACGCCGACGAATGGGTGAGCCGTGCCGTCGAGATTGACCGTGCCGGATGTGTCGACCTGCTCGCCCCCTTCGGTCGTGCGGTGGTGGCCCAGCGGATCGAACTCCTCGAAGCCAAAACCAGCGCCATCGATGGACGCGTGGCACGCCTGACACTGAGGATTTTGCGTGTGCAGCGCGAAGCGCTCACGGGTCGTCTTCGTAGCGCTCGTCGTCGGCGCAAATCGAGTGATTCCAGCCGGTGGAGCAGGCGGCGGTTGACACAGCAACGAACTGAGAACGAACACGCCCCGCGCGATCGGCGCAGAGTTGTCCGGCGCCGAATGCACCGCGAGCCACCCCGCACGCGTCAGCACTCCGCCCCGCGTCGAAAGGTCGAGCGCGACTTCTTTGGGCGGATCGGTGCGTCCGTCGAGGCCGTAGACAGGCGCAAGCGTCGCGCCCACGAAGCCCACGTTGGTCGAGAACAACTCGTCGAGCGATCCCGACGACTGCCACAGCACGCGATCAAACAAATCGTTCAGGTCGGCGTCCATCGCTCGTATGAGCGCGGGCGGCAGCGCGTACGGACGGCTCTTGGTCGTCTCTGGTAGCTCGAGAACGGCGAGCCAGTCTCGCAAAAAGTCGCGCCACTGTCCGCGCGCCGATGGCGTCGCGAGCAATCGCTCCGCTTGTGTGCGCCGTCCGACTCCGGTGTCGAGCGCGCCCGTCGCAGCGGCCGCGAGCAACGCGTCGTCAGGCGTGGTCCCCGCAATGAAAAACGAAATCTCGGATGCGACCTCATAGGAAGTGAGACGCAGTCCTCCGGTCTTGGTCGGAGTTCCGAGCTCTTCACGGTACAAGAACGCGGGCGCCTGAAAAATCGCTGCAATGACCGCTTTCAGGCCAGTTTCAGCCCCCGATTGCGCTGCAACCTGATCGTAGAGCTGCGTGAGCCGTAGAGCCTCGACGTTGGTCAGCGGCCTTCGGTACGCGCGCTTCGCGAGCTCGGCCACCAGCACATCGCGACACTCGACATAGGCGCCCTGGTCGAGATGACAGTTCGCGAACACCTTCGGCTCGCGCCGCGTCGTCACGCGCTCTGCTGCTTGCCAAGCGACGACTTCGAAGCGCGCAGCCTGATCGGTCTGCATCATCAAGAGGGCAGGTCCGTTGTCGAAGTTGGTGGCCCCTTGCTCGGGCAAGAACTCGCTCGTGGCGATCGCCTCTCCGAGGAGGTCTGCGTAAGCATGACTCACCTCGCGTATCGAGAGGCGACGAACCCGCGGCAACGAGGGATCAGGCGGCGGCAACGACGCCACATCCACGGGCGCATCGCTGGGCAGATCACCGGACGACGTGGGACCGCCGAGATAACAGCCGGCAAGCACGAAAAGCCAGGACCGCTTCAACACGCGTGAACGCTACTTCATTAATGTTGGACAGTCGAAGTGAGACGCACGGGGATGGCGACGGGACCAGGGACCAGCCGACGGGGTCGACATCGTTCACGTGTCGCGATACGCACTTCCTTCATGGCAACGACCAAGAAGAAGAGTCCGTCCTCCGATCTCGAGACGAAGCTGCAACGCATCGATGCGCTCCTTGCGGAGGTCGACCCTGATGCACGAAAGTCCCTAAAAAATGGGGCTTCTGACGCGGCAATTGCGAAGCTCTCGAAGAGAGTCTTTGGCGGCAAACCAGTGCCCGCTGATCTGGCGACCTTCTTCCGATGGCATGACGGTCAGTCCAAGATCGCGTCGCTTCATCCTGACGACAATCGCACACCCATGTCCATCGATGGTGCGATCGAAGCGTGGAACTTCTTGAGTGATCCAAGCGAAGAGATCTTGCAGCCGTGGTCGAAGTCCTGGTTTCCGATCTTCGACAATGGCGCGGGAGATTACGTGTGCATGGAGACTGCGATCAAGAAGGCGGGCTCGCTGGTCGCGTACTGGCACGCAGACGAAGATCGCGACACGGTGTTTCCGAATCTATCCGCGTGGGCAGACGATCTCATCGCGGCTCTGGAGAAGGCAGCAGCGAAGGCTAAAAAAGCGCCTAAAAAAGCCAAAATAACACTCGATGCGAGTCGATCGAAATGGACCAAGCTCGCGAAGCCGCCCACCAAAGCGCAGGTCGAGAAGAAACCGATCGGGACTGCCTATTGGTTCAAGAAGACATTCGCGATGGCCAACAAACCACTGGTCTGCCTGTACGTGAAAGTGGAAAAGGGGACGGAAGACACGTGGCGCTACCGGTCGGGTGGAACCGAAGTCTCGGAGACGATAGGCAGACTCCAAGAGTTGCTTGACCGGAAGAAGCCACCGGAAGACTACGAGTGGAAGAAGAGCGATTTTTCCGTCGCGTGGGATTGCAAAGAAGACGCATTCGACAAGGACAATCCGTCACCCGTCGGCTTGCGCGAGGGAGTGATTCAAGTGCTTTCGGTGAAGTAAGCGCAAACAACCAAGACGCGTTCGCCTCGCGTGTCCATAGCGCGCGAGGTGGTGTGTGGTTGTCCATCATCGATTGTCGATTTGCATGCTCTCATTGTTGGCGTGTGCGGCTCGTCCAAGTACGCAAGGTTCGCCCACATCCGTCGTTCGTGCCGCTGCGATTTCCGACCTCGAGCCGAGCCACGATACGGAGGCGGTTTTGCAAGCCAATCCAAGTCCGAAAGCGCCCTATTGTCCTCAATCGGCGCAGTGCAGACACTTCCCGGTCGAGTTGTCTGCGCCATGTGCTTTGGCGCTTCACGAGTCCACGACGTGGAGCGGGCCCGATGCCCAAACGCGCGCGGCTTGCCTCGGCTCTCATGATCCGTTCAAGTCTTATGTCGACTATCGCCTCTCGTGGACGAGCTCTCCTGAGGACTATCGAGCAGCCGGCTTGCAGCTGATTAAACGAGCATTGTTCGACGACGTCATTCAAGCGCTGGTTCTGCGAGACGTCGCGCTGTCCTATTTGACGGAGGATCCGCTCGACGCGAACAAGGGTCGAGAGATGCTGGGCGAGGCGTGTCACATGATCGTCGATCTGGCCGATTTCGAGATCATTGGCTCTCACCCATGCGAACTGTTGCGTTGGCCACTGCCCACTGAGAAGTTCGTCGCCGCAAGACGGATATGGGGTCCAACCGCTGGTTATTGTGCGGGCCTTCCCATTTCGTGCCGCGGCGGCCAGTCACGGTAACCCTCCCGACAAAACTCAAGTCATCGCGGCTTGCGCCACATCAACCACGCGCGAGCTCCGAGGTGAGTGACGATCTCGCCGGTGATCTCGAACCCATGTCGACGGTAGAAAGGCACATTCTTCTCGTTGGAAGACTCGAGGTAAGCCGGCTCTTTTTGCGCGTCGCACTGATCGAGCATCGGCTGGATCAGGCGCGAGCCAATGCCCCGACCTTGACAGGCTGGCTCGCAACCAAGAAGGCGAAGGTAGTAATGCCGCTCCTTGGGGTGGGGGGCCTCGACTGCTTGGAGGACGCGCAAAGCTGGCACCGTGCGCGCGCCTAGCGCGGAGATCATGCGCGGCCCCATGCGGCCCAGCGCGCCGATGCCGATGTGCCATGCGCCTGGGGCAGACCAGAGGGCGGCGCCCGCGAGATCATCCGTCGTCCAACTCGTCTCGGGATGCGGGAGGTGGAGCAACCGGATCCACTCGCGAAAAAGAATGGGAAGGGCGCGACGGCGGTGCGCATCATTGGGAAGGATCGCGCAGAAGAGGGGATCGCCCTCAAACGCGCGGCCAAGTAACCCAGCGAGCCCATCGAGATCTCCGGGCACGATCGGACGGATGTTCATCCTATGGTTTCCATCAGCCCGGCGGTGGGAAGGGGATGGCTTGGCATTCCCATCTCGCGTGCTCCACGAGATAGCCGCAAGCGTTCGAGGCATTCGGGATGTTTGGGCACGCGATGGACGTGGTGCAGAGATCGTTGGGCGTTCGGCAGAAGGTCCCTCCGATTCCTGATTCGCACTTGAATCCGTCGTGACAATCCGCGTCCGTGCGACAGTTGCCCTGGATGCAGTAGTTCGCGCCGCCGGCGCTGGAGTTGCATTGGCAAAGGCGATTGGCGCCGCAGGCCGCGTCGGTCGTGCAGTCGTCGACAGGGCGGCAGGTGTTGCGTTCTCCTTCGGTCCCGCACACGCAGCGACTCTTTGCACCGCAGTCGCCGTCGTTGAAGCACTGGTCGTAGATGCAGACCGTTCGTGGCGGAGGTGGTGGCGCAGCGCCGAACAGGTTTCCGTGTCGGATGCCATCGCGCGCGGCGGCGTGCCCAGACGGATCGTCCGCGCCGGTTTTGACGCAGCGTCCGTTCATTCCTGCTTTGCACTCTGCGTCCGACTTGCAACCCTCGGGTGACGACGCGTTGCTCGCTGGGACGTCGCGTCGAACGCATGTCTCGCCAATCGCAAAACTCGACCGTGCACAGGTCTCGCCCGGCCGCACGGCCTCGACGTGCGGCTCGCGTGGCGGGTCGACCGCGCCTCGACAGGCGAGCACACCCACGAGCACGAGCCCCGGCGGCAAGAGTTTGCGAAGTCTCGGCACCGGTTTTCGATCGGCGAAGCAAGAGGACATTCGGCATCCTCTCATGTCAGTGATTGCACCTGCAACGCCGCCGACCTTCCCATGTGACCTTCCCATTGGAGTCGCGACACTCCGCTCCCGTCCGCCCCCCCGTCCCCGTCCCCGCTCCCGTCCCCGTTCCCGCTCCCGTCCCGGTCCGCCGTCTCCGTCCAGCGGACTCGTCAGTTTGCGGTTATCCTTGGCGCATGCGCGCTTTCTCGCTTGCTTGCCTCGTCATGTTTCTCGTGGCCTGTGCGTCCTCGTCATCACCGTCGACGAACGGGGCTGACGCCTCGACGACGCCGCGGACTCCTGCGCTTCATCGCGAGACCGCGACGACCTGCCCGGCCACGCGTGATCCAGGTACCGCGCAGCCGACGGGCACTGGAGCATGCAAGGTCGACGCGGACTGCACGCAAGGAAGCAACGGGCGGTGCAACTTCTCGTTGGGAGCAGGCGGCAACGCGTGCAGCTACGATCAGTGCACCGTCGACTCCAAGTGCGGCGCAGGTGTTTGTCTGTGCCGCGATCCGTCGAGCGCGGGCGCGAACGTGTGTGTCAACGGTGACTGCCGCGTCGATGGCAACTGCGCGCCTTACGCTTGCTCTCCGTCGGGTGTGAACATCGACGTCGGGTGTCGAAGCGGTCTCAACAGCGGGCAGCTCGGATACTTTTGCCATACTCCTGGCGACGAATGCGTCGACGCCGCCGACTGCAAGAAGGCCTCGCCTACGGGTGAGGCGTCCTGCGTCTTCAGTGTCAGCAAGCTCCATTGGGTCTGCGCGCCGACGCCATGCGCGGGCTGATTGCCCGAAGCGAATCGATTCGGTGATAGCCTCGACGATCTGATGCGGCGCAAGTGGCCATCGACCCATCGCCGCGGCTTTGCGCTCGGGAGCGTTCCCGTCGCGGCGATCGCAGCCGCGCTCTTGTTTGCGGACTGTCGCGAGCCAACGCAGATCACAGTACGAATCACCTCGGACAGCTGCACTGCGCTCAACTGGTGGATGTGGTGGCTCCGTCACTGTGCTCGCTTCGGGACCGACGGGTGCGCACGGCATCGCGGTCGATAAAACCAACGCATACTGGACGAACCTGTCCGACAACACGATGTGGAGATGCCCACTGCTTGGCTGCGCGAGCAATCTTACTCTCATTGCCTCGGCGCAACTGGCTGCCTACGACGTCGCGGTAGCTGGCACGACTATGTACTGGACGAACAACGGCGCCGGCACCGTCGCGACTTGTACAATTGGTGGTTGCCCCGGCGGTTCGACCATCCTCGCCTCGCAGCAGAATCCCACCAGTATCGCAGTCGACAGCGCCAACGTCTATTGGTGCAACAGCACCGGCACAGTGATGAAGTGCGCGATCGGCGGCTGCAACAACACCCCAACGACTCTTGCATCGAGCCTCGAACAACCGTCTCACATCGTGGTCGATGCGACCGACGTCTACTGGACGAACTCTGGCAACAACATCAACACTGGCACGGTGATGAAGTGCACCAGCGGCTGCGGGGGCAACCCCAAGACTCTCGCTTCGAATCAGGCGACACCTCTCGGAATCGCCGTGGACGCGACCAGCGTCTATTGGGTGAACAATGGCGGCGGCACGATCATGAAGCTCACTCCGAAGTAATTTCACGCGACCTTCGGTTTTCTAGTCTTCCCATCTGCAGATGCTGTCCTCATCGACCGCCGTCGCGGAGTCGCACTCGGCTCTTTCGCTCCTCGGTGAGCTTGTCGTATTTGGTCTGTTGATCGGGACGCAGCTCGGCGCGTATCTGAGCCTCGACGTCCCTCTTGTGATCGCGAAGCGGCTGTCCGCAGCGTTCCATCATGTCTTTGACCGACGCGTAGCTAAGCTGCGATCGCGTCGGCGTGCGCGAGTGCGACGTCGAGCAACACCGACGAATGCACCAAGCAGCGCGAGGCTGCTGAGCCACGAAGACCCGTCGACGCGCGACGGGCCTACGCCACAGCCTGCGTTCGGATCGACAGCCGGAGCCACCTCGCCCGCATCGCCTTCTGGACTGGCGTCGTGCTTTGCCGCAGCGTCTCCCACGCTCACGTCTTTGCCAGCGTCGACGATCGGACCTGCCTCTTTTGGAATGACGAGGATCTTCACCTCGAGCACGTCATCGGCAGGACCACCTTGCCCTGGAGCGCTGAACCAAGTGACGCCTTCTTGTACGACGCCGAAGAACTCGTCGTAGGTGCCGGGCTTGTTTGGAGCCACCAAGTCGAATGCGAATTTGTAGCTCGCCCCTGGTGCGACCGTGCCGTTCACCTTCGCAGGGCGATTGGCCGCGACCCAGGTGGAGTCAGCGAAAGCGCTCGCGCGATCACGCGGCTGCGTCGTCGCCAAGTGAGTGTTCGAGTCCCAAGGCTTGGCGCCCGAATTCTTGAGTTCGATGAACGAGGGAAGGACCTCGCCCTCTTGCATGGTGAGTGTCGTCGACGCCAATGGGAAGCTTTGGGCAACATACTGAGCGCCGTATTCGATCGCACCGTAAGCGTTCAGAACAGCCTGGGCGTAGGCGATTCGCGTCGATTGCTGGCAGTTGCCGCACCCCTCGAAGTCAGTCTGGAATGCGATGGTCGCGTCCGTGACGTTGGCTGACTTCTTGAGCGCTGCGAGTCCATATCCAGAAAATGTTTGCAGTTCGTACCAAGTGAACTCGAGCTGGAGTTGCAGCGACCACACCGAAAGCTTTTGCTGGTTCGCGTAGGCGACCGCGTTGTCGTTGTTGTCGGTGTCCCAGCGCCCGCCAGCCGACCACTGCGCGATGCCTCGTCCGGGGCCGCCCTGCTGCACTGCCAGTGGGTTGACGTTCGACTCTTGGTCGAGGTTGCCGACGATCCCTGCAGCTTGAAAGTTGGTTAGCCCTTTGCCCACAAAGAAGTTGTAGGCGGCCTGATCGTTCGCGTTGAGAGGCGACTCGCTCTGCGCGGTGGATACGTCGAGCGACGCGGCGTCGCTGCAAGCGGAGAGTCCGAGCGCGAACGTGGCTGCAATTCCGACGGCGACTGCGCGAAGCGTGGAAACGAACATGACAACCAGAAAAGCAACCCGCGTGCCCCAGATTGAATGCGTTTTGTGCCTAAATCTGGCTGGTGCGCGCACTCACCACCCGCGCACGCTCACGAGTCGCGTGACCAGCCGCGATCTGCGCGTGACGCATCGAGTAGGCTGATCCAGCGTCGCGTCTCCGCACACCATTCACCTTGACCTCGAAATGGACAACGATCTCAAGCGGGAGTTCACCATGGATGATCGCGAACTGATTCTCGCTGTTCTGGCGCGCGCAGGACTGTCACGCCTCGCTCCTGTCGTGGGAAGGTTGATGAAGCCGGCCATCGTTGTGAGTGCCCAAACATCCGAGGCGGTTGCGATTGGAACGTCACGGTTTGGTGGACGGCCCGACTTGCCTCGCGGTGTTTCGTGGCCGCTTGCCTGGGACGTACCCATGGAGTTTCTCGCGCAGGTGCGGCTCGCCGATTTCGCGACGCACGACGTCGATGGGATCCTTCCCAAAACCGGGTGTCTTTCATTCTTCTTCTACAATTCACAGTGGGCGACGAGCTTCGAGCAGGCAGACGACGGCGCGTTCGATTGCGGAAGGGTTCTGTACTTCGATGACGCAGAACTCGTGCGCAAGTCTGCGCCGCAACTCGAGATCGACGACGAATACGGGCGGCGGATCGTGCCGCGAACCTACTCAGCCGCGGCGCTGAGCTTCACGCCCATGCTCAGTCTTCCCAACCAGGGAGCATTCACGCGGGGCGATGACCTCGAAGAACTGCGCAGCGTCTGGGAAGAGTTTCTCGAACAGCACGGAGACGAGCTGCCACCGGTGAGTCAGCGCGCAGTCAGATCGTGGAATCAGATGCTCGGATACTTCGCGCAACACGACGACCTCCAAGCCATGTCCCAGGACGACGTCCTGCTGTTTCAGATCGACTGCGATCCGGTCCCCGGCTTTGACTGGGGCAAGCGTTACTTTCTCTATTTCGTCGCCACGAAGGTCGACGTCGC
Organism: Myxococcales bacterium; assembly: GCA_043785265.1. GTDB lineage: Bacteria > Myxococcota_A > Polyangia > Polyangiales > Polyangiaceae > JANYHY01. The sequence goes on from JAYVXK010000915.1 coordinate 12,553, forward strand.
GAACCACGATTTTTCGCGCGTGCGCGTCAACCATGGGATCTGTTGTTGAATGAGGTCCGCGGCGCGAATCTGGTGACTTCGCTGCCGAGCGACCGTGGAGACCGTGGCCTCTTTCGAATCCATGCTCGACAACCTAACAGCCGCTGAGCACAGCTTCTGCGCGCGGTTGCAACGCGCTCGCATCACCCTATGCGGGCGCCTAAGTGACGGCGGTCTACTTCCCCAAGAGCGTGTGCATCGCGGTCATGCCCAAAGCGCCGCTCGTCGCGCCTGCACCGCTGATGTCTCCTGGGATGATCTGAAGGATCTTCATCGTCGTCAAGTCGATGATGTACGCCTGCTCGCGTTGCCCCAATGCGTTGAGAGTAGGTGTGCCGGTGCCGTCTGGATCTTTTACGCTGGTGATGGGCAGTGAGTATTTCTTGACCCACGTTGTGAGATCGCTCTTGGAGGCT
>JAYVXK010000916.1:0-4106 GCA_043785265.1 Myxococcales bacterium
ATGAAGAGCAAGATGCCGAGCATCAACACGAGTTCGATCGAGATGAGCATCATGCCGATGCTCATGCCGGCCTTGAGCGGAATGGCATAAGCGGGGAACGGCTTGCCTCGGAGCGCCGCAAACGCCGTGCGCGAGTTGGCGAAGGTGTTGACGCGAATGCCGAACCACGCGACGAGCGAGCTGCCCGCGATGCCGATCAGGCTGAAAATTAGGATAACGAAGACCTGAAGCGTCTTGCCTTCGGCGAAGTAGTGCTTCGCAAAACCGAAGTAGACCACCATGATCGAGCCGATGAAGGCCTCGAGGATCATGATGAACTTCATCTGCGTGAAGAGGTACGTCTTGCACGTCGCGTAGATCAGCTCGCTGATCTCGAGCATCGACTTGTGAACCGGGGCGTTCTTCAGCTGCATGTAGATCGCCATGCCGAACGCCATGCCGAGCGCAGCAACCAAGATGCCCGTCATGAGCAGTGTGCGACCGCTCACACCACCAAGAAACATGGTCGTGGCGAATTGATCGGTGGGGACGACGAGACTCTCCTCGCCTCCACCTGCTGGCGCCGCTTCTGTGGCGAACGCCGATGCGGACAAGAGCAGTGTGAGAAGGATCGATGTCAATGCGATGAACGAAGTGCTCATCCGCTTTTGTAGAGTTTTCATTGCTGGCCTCTCATGAGAGGGGTCTCGCCTTGAGACTTGGTGCCGCACGCTCGAACGAAGTGAGAGTACGGACCGAGAGTGGTGGAGGGACCCGGTCTCGAGGGGTTGGCCGCCTTCGTTGCCCGGCCGCTCCAGAGGTCGGAGTCGGTCGTGGACGCCTGCGCTTCAGCTCGCCTCGCGCCGCTGGCCAAAATCAGCCAGAAGCGCGCGTCGAATAGCGTAAAGCGTTGGGTTTGGCAACGGCCAGCAAAGGGTGGCCCAATTGATTCAGAGTTTCGCGGGCCTACTCGCGCGGTCTTTTGGGCAAGTGGACGACACGCCGAGTTGGCTCTAGAGATTGCCTCGACCTTCATGAGCCGACCCATTCCTCAGGGACGCTTCTCGCGACTCGCCAAACTCGCCCGCGCAGGAGCCAAAAGCGGAGCCGGCATGCTGCTCTCGCGCAAGGGTGGAGGAGCAGGAGCCAGCGGAGCCGCAGAGATCCTCGGCAACTTGCGTGGACTCGCCGCCAAGGTCGGTCAGATGGCGAGTTACATCGACGGGGTCGTTCCCGAAGAACACCGAGAAGCCTACGAAACAGCCATGAAAGGCCTGCGCGCCGCTGCGCCCACGTCGTCGATCAAAGAGATCCGCCGAACGGTCGAAGAGGACCTCGGCGCACCCATCGATCAACTCTTCAGCGAATGGAATGACGTGCCGATCGCGAGCGCCTCGATCGGTCAAGTGCACCGCGCGCGCATGCCCGATGGACGCGACGTGGCGGTGAAGGTGCAACACATTGGCATCACCAAGGCGATCGAGAGTGACCTCAAAAACGCCGGGATGTTCGAGCAAATGGCCGCGATTGGCGGAGCGCGTCGTTTTCAAACCAAAGAAGTACTCGAGGTCGTCCGCGCCCGTTTTCGCGAAGAACTCGACTACGAGCACGAAGCGATGCAGCAGAAGTGGTTTGCGAATCTGCATCGCGCCGACGACCAGATTCATGTGCCTGCGGTGGTCGAAGAGCGATCTTCGAAACGTGTACTATGCAGTGAATTCGTGAAGGGAATGGGCTTCGATGATGCGATCGCGGCGCCGCTTGCCGATCGCGAGGCGTGGGCGCGAACACTCTGGCGGTTCGTCTTCAAGGGCAACTTGGTCGGTGGTCGCTTCAACGCAGATCCACACCCCGGCAACTATGTCTTCCACGACAACGGTCGCGTGACGTTCCTCGACTACGGGTGCGTGCAACTCATCGCCGCCGATCACCAGAAAGCCGCGCGCGACATGCACCGGCACGCGATCGAAGGCAACGAGAAGGCTTTTTTTACGGCGGCGCGCGAGTTGTTTCACTCCAAGCCCGGCCGCCACGAAGACCTCATGTTCGAGTTCACACGGGCTTGCTTCGAGCCGCTCTTCACGCACCCCTTCCAGTTCACGAAGGACTACGCCGCGGGGCTCGTCAACGACATCAAACGCATCTCGGTCGCCACCGCGAAACTCAAACCAGCCGAACTCAACGAGATGCCCGCAGACATGTTCTTCATCAATCGGCTCGAATTTGGCTTGTACTCTGTGCTTGCGCGGCTCGATGTGAGTGTTGATTACGCTGCGGTGGAGAAGGGGTTCTGGCACGAGATCGCCTGATCCGAATCCGTCCCCGCTCCCGCACCCGTCCCCGTCGCCGTCCCTGTCCCTGCTGACTGGACAGCCGACGATCCATGCTGATGGGTCGATGCGGCAGAAAATTGCTGAAAATTTGGGGTGCGACATGGTCATACATCGTGTATAAGCCGCTGCACGATGTTTCGAACCTTCGCTCTAGTCTCGGTTGCTTCTCTTCTTGTCGTCGCTTGCGGCGACACGCGTCCCGATACGCAAGCGGGTCCGCCGCCTGGTGAGGACGCGGCCGTTCCGTTCGTCGATGCGGGGGTGACGACTCCTGTGGACGCGTCGACTCCGCCGTGGTGTCCCGCGGCGACGGGCCTGTACAACGCGACGCCTGAGACTTCGAATGTGCTCTTCGTTTTGGATCGCTCTGGCAGCATGCAGATCAAATTGAGCGACAACTCGACACGTTGGAGCGCAACAAAAAAGGGCCTCTTTGATCTCTTGCTCACGTTGAGCAACACCGGCGTGCACGCGGGCGCGATGATGTTCCCGCAGGGCGACGCGCCGATCACGTGCTGCAACATCAGCACGACGCTCAACGACGTGGTGTGCAACTGCGCGCCCGGTCAATTGCCAGGCGAGACCGCGCGCTGCGCCGAGAAAACGTATCAAGTGCCTGTCGGCGTTTCCAACTTGGACGCACAGCAGACCAGCGACATCGAGGCCTACGTGTCGGGGTCGGATCTCGCGTTCTATTGGGGCACGCCTCTCGCGGTCGCTCTCACGAGTGCCATCGACGCGCAGAAATCGAGCCTAAATCCAGGCACGAAGAGCGTGGTCTTGCTGACAGACGGCTACCCAACCTCGTGCAACACCAAGCTCGACCCCACCGCAAACGACATCCAACGCGTGATTGATGCAGCGGCCAATGGCGTCAAGGGCAACACGTTGGTTCGCACGTTCGTGCTCGGCGTGATCGACGGCAGCAAAGGCGCACGCGCTGACTATCTGTCGCCCATCGCCAAGGCAGGCGGTACGGGTCGCACCTCCACGTGTGACAAAACCAACGATTGTTTTTACGCGCTCAACGCAAAGTCTTTCGCGAGCGACCTCCAGGCGGCGCTCGATCAGATCGCTCTGCAAGCGTTCGACTGCACGTTCAATCTGCCGAAGACAAGCGGCACGGCTGACCTGTCCAAGGTCAACGTCCAGCTGACCGACAAGAACGGTACGCAAGCCCTCTCGCGGGATACGACCCACCAAAACGGTTGGGACTACCTCCCGAATCAAACACAATTGCAGCTGTACGGCGGCGCGTGCAAAGCGGTGCGTGGCAGCGCAACCGCGAAAGTTCAGATCGTCGTCGGCTGCAAGACTCTCGGCCAATGACTTTTCAGTGAGCGTGCTTGCCGTGTGCAGGTTCGCTCGCGCCAGGCTCGGCGATCAGCTCCAAGCCACCCTGCACCACGCCTTTGGTGGCTAAAATGCGGTTCGAAACGCTCTCGAGTTGATCGGCGCGTCCGCGCATGACGATGACTTCGAGGCAGAGATCGTGCGTCAGATGAACATGCATGGTCGAGCGAACAGCTTCGCCGAGATCGTGCTGCATCTCTGTGAGTTTTTCGGTGAGCTCGCGCACATGATGATCGTAGACGAGAGTCAGAGCGCCCACTGCCATCGCGCCGCGTTGGATTTGGGAGCGCCCGACTTCCTTGCGAACGAGATCGCGCAAGATCTCTGATCGCGAACCGCCTCTCTCCTCGACGATTGCATCGAGCGAGTGGAGGAGGTTGTCCTCCATCGCGACTCCGAAGCGAACGAGCTTTGCGGCCATGGCAGACACAACGCTATCAA
>JAYVXK010000917.1:0-4106 GCA_043785265.1 Myxococcales bacterium
AGAGCAACAAGCCGACGCCAAGCGTACCCAAGAAATGATTGCAACATGAACATCCAAGGTCGAGTGCTCGACGAGAGTCGAGCAGGAGAGCAGATGACATGAGCGCAACGACCGAAGGGAGTGCGTCATGAACGCGCGCGAAGCCTATGGTCGTCTGCGTCGCCTCGGCGTACCCGTGCTGGAGACGTCGGACGCTGCGGCAGTATTCGAACAGAGCCCGGACGCTGCGAGCCGCACCCTCACGCGACTCGCAGAAGCCGGCCTCGTCACGCCTGTGCGTCACGGCGTCTGGTGGATCGACTCGACGCTCGATCCTTATCGCCTCCCCGAATATCTGACCGCGCCCTTCCCGAGCTACCTCTCCCTCCAGACGGCGCTGCATCTGCACGGTGTGATCGAGCAGGTTCCTCATGTGTTCTACGTCGTGTCGCTCGCGCGCACACAACGGCTCGTGACGCGCGCGGGAACGTTCTCCATTCATCACGTCGCACCGGAGGTGTTTGGCGGCTTCGAAGAGACCGCCCAGGGTGTGAAGCTCGCGACACCAGCCAAAGCCATCTTCGACACGGCATATCTCTCGGGTGGAAGGTCGCGCTTGTTCACGAGCCTACCGGAGGTAGAGCTGCCCACGGGGTTTCGGATGAGCGACATCGAGCGCTGGATCGCACGGATTCCGTCGGCGCGTAGTCGCACGCTGACCAGACAGCGCGTGTCACGGCTCCTGAATCTAGAGAAACCAATTCTCGCAAAGCCAGCTTCGCCAAAGCGCAGCGCCCGGCGGTGAACAACCGCACGGACCACCTCGCTTCGTCCACCCGGATGGACGATTCGTACACCCGGCTGTACAAAATCCGTCCAACTTCACCCACGCAAACCAAACCCAGCGACTCACCCCCAACCCAAGTGTCCACTCCTAGACCTAAGGAGTCCTCTTCGGGTCGCTCCTTAGTCCCAGTTTCCGGCTCCTCCCCGCAAGGCGGCGAAGCCGACTTCCGGGGGAGGACGGCTGACCGGACCGCTCGCCCGCAAGCGCAGAGAGGCTGCGTGCTCAGGCAACTCAACGGATCTCTCGATGCCGCAGCCTCTCTGCGCGAGGACGTGCGGTCCGCTCGGCCGGGAGGGGTCCGCCCATCAGATCCTAAGTACCTTCCCAAGCGCCACTCCGGTAAAACTCCCCTTCACCTTGGCTACGCGCTCGGGCGTCCCCTCTGCCACGAGCTTCCCACCGCCATCCCCGCCCTCTGGTCCGATGTCGATCACCCAATCGGCGCTCTTGATGACATCCATGTGATGCTCAATCACGAGCACAGTGTTCCCAGCATCCACGAGACGCGACAGCACCTGCAGCAACCTCTCCACGTCTTGAAAATGCAGCCCGGTCGTAGGCTCATCGAGAATGTACAAAGTGTCGCCAGTCGCGACACGCGAGAGCTCGCGCGCCAGCTTGATGCGTTGTGCCTCGCCACCTGAGAGTGTCGGCGAAGGTTGCCCGAGCCGAAGATAACCAAGGCCTACATCGTCGAGCGTAGCCAGTGTTCGCGCGATCTCTTTGTGCACTGCGAACAGTTGTCGTGCGTCGGTCACGCTCATGTCGAGCACGTCGGCGATCGATCGATCGCGGTACTTCACGCGCAAAGTGGCTTCGTTGAAGCGCCTGCCGTTGCACGCGTCGCAGGTGACGTACACGTCTGGGAGGAAATGCATCTCGACGGTCTTGAGTCCGTCGCCGCCGCACGCTTCGCAGCGACCGCCTTTGACATTGAACGAGAATCGTCCCGGTCCGTAGCCGCTCTTCTTCGCCTCGAGTGTCACCGCGAAGAGACTGCGCACGTGGTCCCAGAGCTTCGTGTAGGTCGCGGGGTTCGAGCGAGGCGTTCGCCCGATGGGTTGTTGATCGATCGCGATCACTTTGTTGATGTGCTCGAGACCCTTGATGCCATCGTGCGCGCCAACCGGAAGTCGAGCGTCGTGCAGCGCGCGCGCGAGGGCTGGGTAGACGATGCGATGCACCAGTGTGGACTTGCCTGCACCTGACACTCCCGTCACCGCGATGAGCTTGCCGAGAGGAATCGCCACGTCGATCTTCTTGAGATTGTGCTCGCGCGCGCCACGCACGACGACTGTTTTGCCCGAGCCTTGTCGTCGCGTCTTGGGTGTCGCGATCATGCGCTTGTGAGCCAAATATTGGCCTGTCAGCGAGGTTGGTTGCCGCATCAACTGCGCGGGAGTCCCCTGCCCTGTCACGCGGCCACCGAGCTCGCCCGCGCCTGGACCAAAGTCGATGATCCAATCGGCGTGTCGCATCGTCTCTTCGTCGTGCTCGACCACCACGACCGAGTTGCCGAGATCGCGCAGCCGCAAGAGTGTCTTGAGCAAGCGGCTGTTGTCGCGCGGGTGCAGTCCGATCGAGGGCTCATCGAGCACATACACGACGCCTTCGAGTTCGCTGCCGATCTGCGAGGCCAGACGAATGCGCTGACTCTCTCCACCCGAGAGTGTCCCCGCCGCGCGCCCGAGCGTCAGATACTCGAGCCCCACGTCGAGTAGGAAGGTCAGTCGGCCAAGGATCTCTTTCTTCAACTCGGCGGCGATGGTGGCTTGTTCGCCCGGCAACGAGAGCTTCGACAAATGGGCATGCGCGAGTCGAATCGTCATCTCTGTGAGAGTGTCGATTGACACACCGCCCACACGCACTGCCCGACTCTCAGGACGCAGACGCTTGCCCAAACACGAATGACACGGCTTTTCCGATAAATACTTACTGTAGTAGGCGCGCATGTCGTCCGAGCCGGCTGCCCGGAAGCGGCGCATGAGCATCGGCGCGAGACCTTCCCAGCTTTGAGTCTTCCCACTCTTGCCCCAGATGACTGCGTCGTGACTGCTCTTGGGTAGATCGTTCCACGGAATGTCGGTGGGCACTTTGAGCTCGCGGAGCAGATCCGTCACCCAGTCACTCTTCCAACCTTCGCCGCGCGCCATCGAGGCCGCCCACACACCGATCGCTCCATCTGCGATCGACAAGTCTGGTTTGCCCACGATCAGATCCGCGTCCATTTCTGGCCGTGATCCGAGCCCGTCGCACATGTCACACGCGCCCTGCGGCGCATTGAACGAAAACGCCTGAGGGGTGAGCTCGTCGAACGAGACGCCGCAAAAGTGACACGCGCGATGCTCACTATGAATGCGGTCGCCGTCTGGCAGATTGGCGAATAGGACCCCGCCTCCTTCGCGCAGGGCCATCTCCACAGACTCGGTGATACGCTCTTTGGAGTCGCTCTTGACCACCACGCGATCGATCAGAGCGTCTACGTCGTGTTTGCTCTTCTTGTCGAGTCGCACATTCTCCGCGCTCGTGTCGATCAGACGACCGTCCACGCGAAGACGCGTGAAGCCCTTCTTTTTGGCTCCTTCGATGATGCCTTCGTGCTCGCCCTTCTTGCCGCGGACGAGCGGAGCAAAGAGTGACAGCTTGGTGCCAGGGGGTAGATCGGCGAGCGCTCGCGCGATCTGTTCTGCGGTTTGCGCCAGGGCCTTGCGACCGCACTTGGGGCAGTGCTGCGTGCCCACCCGCGCGTAGAGTACGCGGAGATAGTCGTGAATCTCTGTGATGGTGCCCACTGTAGAGCGCGGGTTGTTGGACGCGGCTTTTTGCTCGATCGCGATCGTCGGCGACAGCCCGCGGATGCGCTCGTACTTGGGCTTGTCCATCTGCCCGAGAAACTGCCGCGCGTAAGCCGACAAACTCTCTACGTACCGGCGCTGCCCCTCTGCGAAGAGCGTGTCAAACGCGAGCGACGACTTGCCGCTCCCCGAAGGCCCCGTGACGACCACGAGTCGCTTCTTGGGAATGCGAACAGTGACGTTCTTGAGATTGTGTTCGTGTGCGCCAATGATGACGATTTCGCCATCGTCGGACTCGGTCGGTCTTCTCTTCAACCGAGAGCTTTTTCGATGGCAGCCACGACCTCTGCGCTCGTCGGCTCGACCTTGGGCTCGAAGCGCGCGATCACTTCGCCGTCTTTTCCGATTAAGAACTTATTGAAGTTCCACGCGATGTCGCCTGCGAACTTCGAATTCTTGGTGAGGTATTCGAACAAGGGATCAAT
>JAYVXK010000918.1:0-4104 GCA_043785265.1 Myxococcales bacterium
GGGTGCTCAAAGATCCCGACGATCTCCTCGAACAGTCCGACACGGTTCTGCTCTCGGCCATCGACACGAGCAACGAAGACGGCAAACGACTGTTTGCCTCGGCAAAACAAATCCTCAAAAATCTGGGCAAAAAAGAGAGCAAAGAGATCACTCTCGAAGACACGCTCGACACTGCCAAGATTTTTTCGGCGACCAAATTCAACGGTGATGGACTCGTGCCAGCGGCGTCCGCAGACGATCCAGCGGTGCGCGGAGCGATCGAGGACGTGATTGCCTACATGGGCTCCGAGCTCGATCGGAGCGGAGCACCAGGGGTGTCGCAAGTGTTGATCGACGCGTTCTTCGCAGACGTGAGCGCGATGAACTCGTGGTGGGGCCTGGCTGACAGCGACGCAGCCAACGTGCTGCCACTCGGCGACGCGACAGAAGCAGGCTCGGCGACGTTCCATGCGGTCAGAGCCAAGGTCGACGACTACTTCACGCGGTGCAAACTGGCTGCGTTCGACCCGCGCGCCGCGGCTCCGCTCAATCGGGACGAAGTGGAGTTTGCAAAACTGGCATCCACCGAGCTCACCGTCGACACGCCGGAAGTGGCTATTTTTCCGCTCGCGCGCATCGAGGCAGACAAGGCGTTGCCGCTCGAACGGGGAGTCAATCCCGCGTGGGCATCTGCGATGAAGAAGCTGCGCGCGGAAGTCGTCAAACCCATGCTCGGCGAACGCGCGAGTCTGACCGCAGACGATTGGGCGCAGATCACGAGCAAGTTCGCGGCGCACGAAGCGTGGCTCGCGCAAAAACCGCCGACGAAAGTGGACGTACTAGGCAAAGCCCGGGTGCGTGAGCTCGCGGCAGGCGACACCAAGACGAAAATCGAAGACCTGATCGCCAAGGACAAAGCGCTCGAACCCGAAGCCACAGCGATCTCGTTGGTCGAGCAACTCGTGCGCTATCACCGCGACCTGCACACGGTGCTCGTGAACTACGTTTCGTTTCGCGATTTCTACGCGCGCAAAAAGGCTATTTTTCAAGCGGGAACGCTCTATCTCGATGGCCGCAGCTGTGACCTCTGCGTCAAAGTGGCAGACCCGAGTACGCACGCGGTCCTCGCTTCGCTGTCGAAGGCGTGTCTCGTCTATTGCGAGTGTCGGCGCAAAGGGAGCGACGAAAAACTCCACATCGTCACGACTCTCACCGATGGCGACTCGGACCACGTCATGGTCGGGCGCAACGGCATCTTTTACGACCGCGACGGCAACGACTGGGACGCCACCATCGTGAAGATGGTCGAGAACCCGATCAGCATTCGCCAGGCATTTTGGTTGCCCTACAAGCGCGTCGGAAAACTCATCAACGACCAGATCGAGAAGTTTGCGTCGTCGCACGACAGGGCAGCAGAAGAAGCAGCCGCGAAGCACATGGCGGAGCCAGCCACACCCGCGACCGATGCAGCTGCCCCAACGACACCCGCACCAGCCACCAGCGCCTTCGACGTCGCGAGATTTGCCGGCATCTTTGCTGCGATTGGTCTCGCGATCGGTGCGATCGGTTCTGTGCTTGCGGCTGTGCTCACCGGTTTTCTTGCGCTCCGGCTCTGGCAAATGCCAATCGCTCTCATGGGTGTGATGCTCTTGATCAGCGGGCCGTCGATGTTGCTGGCGTGGCTCAAACTCCGACAACGCAGCATCGGTCCGATCTTGGATGCGGCGGGCTGGGCGGTGAATGCTCGCGCACGCATCAACATTCCGTTCGGCAAATCTCTGACAGGCGTCGCAACTTTGCCTAAAGGCTCGGAACGCGCGCTGGGCGATCCCTACGCGGACAAACACAGCGGTTGGATTTTTTGGGTGATCTTGCTCGCGCTCGTTTGCGCCTTCGCGGTCGCTTGGCACTTCGGTGTTGCGCAAAAGCTCATGAAAGAGATCGCCGAACCGCCCGCAAGCAGCACATCTGCCGTTCCGAGCAGCGCCCCTCCCAAGTAGTCATTCGCTTTGGGATAGCGGTGTGCGTGCGCGCCTGCTACTCGGCTCCGTTCGGATGCCCAAGCGCACCGACCTCGAAAAAATCCTTCTCATCGGCGCAGGGCCCATCGTCATTGGGCAAGCGTGCGAGTTCGATTATTCCGGCACGCAAGGCGCGAAGGCGCTGCGCGAAGAAGGCTACGACGTGGTGCTGGTCAACTCGAATCCAGCGACGATCATGACCGATCCGCAGATGGCGGGGCGCACATACGTCGAACCTCTCGACGTGCCGACTTTGATCGCCATCCTCGAGAGAGAGCGACCGAACGCGATCCTTCCCACGTTGGGCGGGCAGACCGCGCTCAACCTGGCGCTCGCTCTCGAACGCGACGGCGTGCTTGCACGACTCAACATCGAGATGCTGGGAGCAAAACCCGAAGCGATCGCGAAAGCCGAGGATCGTGCGCTCTTCAAAGCGGCGATGGAAAAAATTGGCCTCGAATGTCCGCGCGCGGGTGCGGCTCATTCTGTCGAAGAAGCCTGGGAGGTCGTCAAGTCGACTGGCTTTCCGGCCATTCTGCGACCGAGCTTCACCATGGGTGGGAGTGGTGCCGGCATCGCAAAAGACGCGACCGAGTTCGAAGCCAAAGTGGCTTGGGCGCTCTCGCAGTCACCGACGCACGAAGTGTTGATCGAAGAGAGCGTGCTCGGGTGGAAAGAGTTCGAGCTCGAGGTGATTCGCGACAAAGCAGACAACTTCATCGTCGTCTGTTCGATCGAGAACATCGATCCTATGGGCGTGCACACGGGCGACTCGATCACAGTCGCGCCTGCGATGACTCTCACCGATCGCGAGTACCAGCGGCTGCGGGACGCGGCTCGCGCTGTGATGACCGAGATTGGCGTAGAGACGGGCGGCTCCAATGTGCAGTTCGCCGTAAGCCCTGAAAATGGCCGCATTTACGTCATCGAGATGAATCCGCGCGTCAGTCGATCGAGCGCCTTGGCATCCAAAGCCACTGGGTATCCGATCGCCAAGGTCGCGGCGAAACTCGCGGTTGGATACACCCTCGACGAACTCAAGAACGACATCACCGGGACGAGCGCCGCGTTCGAACCTGTGATCGATTACGTGGTGACCAAGTGGCCGCGCTTCGCGTTCGAAAAATTTCCGGGCGCGGACACCACGCTCGGCACTCAGATGAAGAGTGTCGGCGAGGTGATGAGCATCGGCCGAACCTTCTGCGAATCGCTGCAAAAAGCAGCCCGATCGTTGGAGACTGGCAGAGACGGTTTGGTGTCGCTCCTCGACCGCGTCGACTATCGCGTGCTCGCCGAGCCGAAGAAGCGACGCGACTACGGAATGGAGGCGCCCGAACAAGAGCCGCCGAAGAGCCTGCCGCCCGCGAGCAAAGAGCAGCTCGTCTCCGCGCTCACCGCGCTCGTGCAGATCCCCAGCGCGGACCGATTGTTTTACGTCACCGACGCGATGCGACTCGGAATGACCAATGAGACGCTCCACGATCTCACCAAGATCGATCCGTGGTTTTTGGCTCAAATCCGCCAGATGGTCGTCGCCGAGACGCAAATCTCCGGCGGCGAAGTGGGTCCCGATCAGATTCGCAAATACAAACGCATGGGCTTCAGTGACAGGCAGATCGCAACTCTCGGCGGAGGCTGCGAGGACGACGTGCGCGCGATGCGCAAAGCCAACGGCATCGTCCCGGTGTTTGCTCGCGTCGATACTTGCGCTGCAGAGTTCGTCGCGCTCACGCCGTATTTGTATTCGACCTACGAATCGCAAGGCGAGTCCGCACCGACGGGCAAACGTAAAGTCGTCATCCTCGGCGGCGGTCCCAACCGCATCGGGCAAGGCATCGAGTTCGACTACTGCTGCGTGCATGCCGTGCAAGCGCTGCGTGAGCGCGGGTTCGAGACCATCATGGTCAACTGCAATCCAGAGACGGTGTCGACTGACTACGACACGAGCGATCGGCTGTATTTCGAGCCTCTCACGCTCGAGGATGTGCTTGCGATCTGTGACGAAGAAAAGCCCGAAGGCGACGTCGTGCAGTTCGGCGGACAGACTCCACTCAAGCTTGCGGTGCCTCTCGAAAAGCGCGGAGTCAAATTGCTCGGCACGAGC